>JAIVVP010000008.1:0-17573 GCA_049189775.1 Gemmatimonadota bacterium
CAGAACAATGTCCAGGGTTGCTGTGATATGGGTTGCTCCCCTAATGTTTTTCCTGGGTACCAGAGTGTTACTGATTCTGAGATCAGGTCTAGGTTTGAGGATGTCTGGGGCACAACCCTGCCTGACAAAATCGGCCTGACCGCATCAGAAATGATCCCGGCCATGATAGACGGCGATCTCAAGGGCTTGTACGTAATGGGTGAAAATCCGGCCATGTCTGACCCGAACCTGAATCATGCCCGCGAGGCATTATCCATGCTAGATCATCTGGTTGTTCAGGATATCTTTTTCACAGAAACATGTAGCTATGCTGATGTCATACTACCCGCCTCTGCCTTCCCGGAAAAGAATGGTACTTTTACCAATACGGATCGCCGTGTGCAGATGGGCAGAAAAGCAACCAATCCTCCAGGAGATGCGCGACAGGATTTATGGATTATTCAGGAGATTGCCAGACGTATGGGGCTAGACTGGAATTACGATGGCCCACAAGAGGTATTTTCTGAAATGCGCAAGGCCATGCCAAGTATTGCTGGAATGACCTGGGAACGACTAGAGCAGGAAGAATCTTTAACATATCCACTTGAAAATGAAGGCGACCCCGGTGAACCAGTGATCTTTAAGGATGGTATTTTTCCAACTGATGATGGCAGAGGGCGATTTGTTCCTGCAGAGTATGTAGAGCCATCTGAATTACCAGACGAAAAATATCCCTTCATTTTTATTACTGGTCGTCAGTTAGAGCATTGGCATACTGGCACCATGACGCGCCATTCAAGGGTATTGGATGCTCTGGAACCTGGTCCCTGTGTGATGATAAATCCCGTCAATTTGAAACAGTTCGGGTTAAAGACCGGTGATTTTATTGTGATTGAATCACGTAGGGGAAAGATTTCAGCAACCACCCGCGCCGATGAACATATGCAGGAAGGTGTTGTGATGATGCCCTTTACTTACAATGAGGCCTCAGCAAACCTGATTACCAATGATGCGCTGGACCCGTTTGCAAAAATACCGGAGTTCAAGTTCTGCGCAGTCCACTTGTCACCAGGTGGACGAGATGATGATATGGTGCAGCGAAAAAAAACCTGAGCCCTGTACCACGATTGTTTAATTGAAATATTTCAAGTTAATAAAAAAGGGAGATATCAAAAGATATCTCCCTTTTTTCTGTAAGTGTAAGAAACAGACTAAACCGTGTTCCCTGTGTAGTTGATTATTTTTCGTTTTTTGCAACAACCTTAGAACTAAATTCTATGCCCGTTAATGTTAATACTTCCTCCACCAAAGGCACATCTGGATTTTCTGCGTCGTTAATTACTGTTCTTATTTGATACAGTTTCCCCGGTATTTCATCTGAGAGAATAAATTCGTAACGTTTATCAGAGAATTCTTTCAAGCGATTTTTGTTTTTAATATTTTCATACGGATACAGGACAATTTTCTCGCTCTCATACTGTTTCCCCTGGAGTGCAATAGTCATATGCTCAATGTCATTGTTATCTGCAATTGCCAGCTTAATTTGTCGATGAAAATATTTCCAGCCCCCTTCTGTATAACGGCTCATTTCGTGTACATCGCCCTGTAGATACACGCCTATCACTGGATTACCCGTGATACGCATAATATTATCTGACGAGACATCCTGTTTTCGTTCCTCCGTGAAAAATTCTAGTGCCGCATCTCTGCTCCCATCTTCATTTATTTTGACAATATCCAGGTAGACATCGTCTACAAATCCTTCTTCATATGAACCAGTTTTTTCAAATTCATAATGCAATCTTACTGGTTGCTCTATATTCAATAAATGTTTGTCAAACCACAATTTATTTTCGGCATTGGAAAATTCAAACTCATTAACGTCAACCCTTCCCGAATCTTCTATTGATCCAATTTGTGGTTTCATCTCTTCTTTACTTGCTTCTTCGGCATAGGCCGATAATGAACTTGCAAATATTGCTACTAGTAGCGTTATATATTTAATCATTGTAATCACATCTAAATTTTATTTTGGTGGGAAACTAATCGTCATCTTCTGGTGCAGGTTTTGCAACAACCTCTACAATAGGGATACCATAACTACTGATAATGTCATTTATTTCTTCCTGACGTTTATTAATGAATTCATTTAACTGTTCTTTCCATTCATTGTCACCAAATCTAACGGCCATAGACATATTATAAACAAATTTCATTTGCGCTCTTTTTGGATCATCCTTCAAAGGTAATATAACCATTTCACCTCTATCTTTATTCTTCGAGGCATAATACGCTGCTGTTGGCCCCCAAACGATAGTTGCATCGAACTTTCCATCATAAAGATCACTGAGGATAATTTCGGTGGGGTTTATCTTGGGGTCACCCATCTGAAATTGATACGGAACCATATTATCCATTAAATTATGATAGAAAACCCAGAGTTGCGCAGGGCCACGATCAAACAAGCCTATTTTAATATCTTTTCTCTCGTTGTTTAGTGTCTCAAGCATCACCGGCTCTATAACACTATCCAGGCCTCTTCCCTTGATATACACCAATGAATAGGTTGCTGCGTAATAGGGTTTGGTCGTTGCTGCCAGTTCAAAGTGTTCTGGCACGCTCATCACCAGATCACACTTGTATACACCGTTTTCTTCAGAACGAAGTGTATTACGAATAAAGCCTATACGCTGTGGGAACCATACATATTCCACTTCAGCTCCAAGTTCTTTCGCAAGTAAGTCAGCGATCTTGTTTTCCATGCCTTCTTCTTTTTTATTGGAAAGCGGCATCAATTCAGGATCTGCACATACTTTCAGTACAGGTCGCTGCTTGCCACTTGATTCTTCAGCGATGGTAGTACTGGTAAAAGCCAGGGTCAAAATGGAAATCAGGACGAACAATGTTCGCCCTGATTGATTTGAATATTTAAGCAAAATATTAGTCATATTTATTGAGTGTACGGGAAATTTTAATTATTTTGCTGCAAGTTTTTTCTTCAACTTGAAGATAACACCCTTCTCTCTTCCTTTAGCATTGGCTTGAATTTGGTCCATATTACTGGCTTCGCCAACAATGATTGCACCGACCATACCGTTAGCATAATGTGGATTACATTTGTAGATATATACACCTTCTGCAGTCACCGTTATCTGTAATTCCTGAGCAATATTGGATTTCCAGGGCTCTGCACCCTCCGGGATCAGACCATCCATTGATTGAGTATCGTGAATGGTCATATTCTTCCATTGGACAGTATCACCAGGCTGTACAAACAAATGCATCGGATTAAAGTTGGTCGCACCGGCAACAATAACATGATCTTCGGCTGTTGCACTAAAGGATACGAGTAAAACTGACATAGCAGCTAATTTTGTAGCAATTTTCATTATTTTCATCTTAACCTTCTCCAGTGAGGTTTTGTATTACATAATCTATTGAATTTACACCGCACCACATGCCGACTTATTAGAACTCTTTGGCACAGGCGCAATCCTTAATTTTGATGGATTTAGCCTGTAAATTCAATCCCTATATTACTAATATTCTATTTCAAACACATCTACACACCTAAGCACAGCTACTTCATGGTAATGATATTCAAGTGTCACTAAATGTGACTTTTACCAGTACACAAAGTTCTTGCTTTTTTTATGGAACTTTTCAGAACTTACTGTCCCAGTAAAAAACCACAGATTAAACAATGTTAGTTAATAACTGAATAATAAAAAGCCCCGACCAAAAGGTCGGGGCTTCATGTAACAATTTACGAACTGTAGTTCGTAACGTGTTAAGTGCTACTTAAGGCAGTGCGAACACCATCAAAGTACCACCAGCACGGCCAGCTTGTAACAGACCTCTGTAACCACCAACAGCACCAAGTGCTGCTGTGTCAGGAGCTGCGGCTAAGCCTGGGATAGCAACAACTGCGCCAGCCCAACCACCAATACCTGAGAGTACACCGACATACTGCTTGCCATTATGTGCCCAGCTATTGAAACTACCGATGATGCCTGAAGGAGTTTTAAACTTCCAAAGAAGCTTGCCACTCTTGGCATCTATAGCTTTAGCCCAACCTTCAAGGTTACCGTAGAATACTACGCCACCTGCGGTTGCAAGAACGCCTGACCAAACTGAATACTGCTCAGTGATAGACCATACGATCTTACCTTTGCTAGCATCCCATGCAATCATGTTACCCATGTTGTCTTTTGCTGCATTGTTGTTCGGGCAATCCGGACATACTGCACCAGCAGGATACATGGTTAAGTTTGCATTCACATAAGCCTGACCTGAAACATACTTGTTACCACCAGCAGCATAACTAACTGGTTCGTAGGTCATACATACGTGGTTGGTAGGAACATAGAAAAGACCAGTCTGTGGTGAGTAAGCAGCAGGCTGTTGATCCTTTGTACCCAGAGCTGCAGGACAGATGTCTTTAGAAACAACATCTTCACCGTTACCGTCTGTACTGAAAGCAGCAACACGATTCGGCAGACCTGTTTTCATGTCTATGCTTGTTGCCCAGTTCACTGCTGGATCAAATTTCTCAGCAACCAACAGAGCACCGTTTACACGGTCCATGGTGTATCCAAAGCCGTTACGGTCAAAGTGAACCAGTGCTTTGGTCATTTTGCCCTTAACCTTCATATCAACCAGGATCATTTCATTGATGCCATCATAGTCCCACTCATCATGAGGAGTCATCTGATAGACCCAACGTGCAACACCAGTGTCGATATCACGAGCAAAAATAGTCATAGACCATTTGTTGTCGCCTGGACGTACAACCGGGTTCCAGGTACTTGGATTACCAGAACCGTAGTACATCAGGTTTTCATCGAAATCAGCAGGCCAGTAACCCCAGGCAGAACCACCACCTGTCTTCCACTGATCACCTTTCCAGGATTTCAAGCCGGTATCTTTACCAACTTTCTTACCCAGTGAGGTTGTGTTTTTGTCGAACAGCATATCTGCATCAGGACCCATGCTGAAAGCACGCCATGCAAGACTACCGTCTTTTGCATTGTATGCAGCCATCCAGCAACGGACACCAAACTCAGCACCTGAACAACCAGTCATGACCTTATCCTTCATAGGATGTGGTGCACTGGTATTGGTCATGCCTGATGTAGGACCGTAAGGACCGCCCAGACTGGCAGGAATATCCCCACCGTTCATTACATCCCAGTTGACTTTACCTGTTTTAGCATCAAGAGCCACTAATTTAGTGTCAGCTTGTTGCAGATAAATCTGACCCATTGAGTAACCAAGACCACGGTTAACTGTGTCACAGCACATAACAGGAACAGTTACATCAAAATCCTGTTGTGGCTCAAAGTGCCAAATGATGCCCAATGTATCCAGGTCAATCGCAAACGTATTGTTTGGGAAAGCCGCATGGATATACAGAGTATCGCCAGGCAGACCAGTTGCAGAACTAGGCAGTACCAGAGGACCACCTTCGTGACCACGCAGGACACCTGTTGAAAATGTCCACGCAGTTTGTAGCTTACCGGCATTCTTACTATTGATTTGCTTCAATTGAGTATACCGGTGATTGTCGTAGTTACCACTAATGTTCGCCCAATAATTAGGATTCTGTGACAGCTTACGAACTTCATCATTCGCAGAAGCTACCACAGGCACCACTAGAGCGACCGCAGCGATTACCACTGATTTAAAAGATATTTTACTCATGACCTCCTCCTCTTATATTAGTTGATCATGTTTGATCTCGTGTGTACACAGAAAACTCCCTGATATCCTGAGATCAATAGACATCAAAGAGTTGTAAAAAGAATTTTTATTTGTTGGGGTAGAACTATTTGAAACGGAAACAGCTGGAACAGAAATATTGTCATGCGGAAAAACGACCGAGCCACACAGACCATGCAGACGGTTGAGAGAAGAACTTGCTATTGCCATAGAATTTATATCGTTATTAGGCATCTATTAATTGCGCGTTTTTAAAAATTACAATATTTCCCAAATTGAAATTTTACTTCTTATTTTGCTTCTTATTTGTACTTCTTTAATGCGGAAGTACTAACTACTTTGTGCGGATAAGTTTGTCCGTAATGATTTCTTACCCAGCTACAGTGAGGCGAGCATTGTATACCACTTTCGCCTTTGTCACCAACTACTTAACACATCTAGTTGATGCAGCGCAGCAATACCGACGTTAACTTCAAGCGCATGGATACTAGGTAATTGTTAATTAATGCGCAAGCATTATGGTCGCTACTTAATCATGATTAATCGCCGTACCTGACTATATGAAGATGCAGTTCGTATGGTCACCTTTAGAAATCTATTCTTAATCCTGTCTTTTAATAATCTTTATTATTAATGGCTTAGATAAGTTTATTAAATAAATATATGACCTAGATATATCAATGACAAATGTCACTATTCACCCTCACATTTTAATGCAACACCATGTAGTGAACTTTTATAAATTCGACTGTCATATCGTTATAAGCTTATGCACTAATGTAAAAACATCTGATGTATAATCTCGATATATTAAGAGAATAATCCATGTAATTAAGAAACTTTGAGGGAAGTTAACAATGACATTTTCATATAGAACACTTATTAATACAGTCTCAGCAGCAGCCATATTCGCGCTGACCATACCAGTCATGGCCGATGTTAATGATCTAAGAAACAGGAGCGGGGATGACCTTAAAAAACAATCTGACAGAGTGTGGGAAGAAAACCTTCGCCCCGGAACATTTCAGGACAGAGAAATTAATGAGAACCAGGCCGACGCTGTAGTTGAATTAAAAGCGCCATACAGATCAGAAGATCCTTCCGTAGTGCCGGTCTCTATTCATTCAAAGATTCCACAGACAGCAGATCGCTATATCAAAAAATTATATATCTATCTCGACAAAAACCCGCTGCCACTGGTTGGTATATTTGAATTTACACCAGAGAGTGGCAAGGCAGATCTGGCCATGCGCATCAGGGTTGATGATAATACTTATTTTCGCGTTGTCACTGAAATGAACAACGGTGATTTACTCATGAGTAAATCATTTATACGTTCACTGGGTGGTTGTTCAGAACCTCTGGGTGCAAGTGTTGAAGAATCACTGAAGCGTATGGGTAAAATGAAAATGAATACCGTTGGTGATGTGACCCTGGGAGAACCTAATTTAATGCAACTCAAGATCAGCCACCCAAACATTACGGGGCTTGGTGCCAGTCAGAGAACCGGTGTGAAACCACCACCTCATTTCGTGAAAGAAATAATAGTGAATTATGACGGCAAAATGGTAATGAAGGCCAATCTAACGTTTGCCATCAGTCAGGATCCCAGCTTCCGCTTCTTTTTCACACCAGAAAAAGAAGCGGACATGGTCGTTGTTGCTATTGATACAAAGAACAATGAATTTAAATCTACTCATTCAGTTACCTTATAGGCAGTTACCTTATAGACATATCTGAATAAATAAATCTGACTTCATTAAAAAAGGGTGGCATCTGCCACCCTTTTTTTATTTAAATACTTCCACTATTGTGATTCCCTGGTTTACATTATCCAGGTTTAAATTATCTACGATGCCCGTAATCTTCCTTATTTCCTGAACCTTCTTTAATTTCATTTATCTCATCGTACCTTTTATCCCTGGTCAGATCCGTCGGTGCCACAATGTGTACAACCTTTATGCATTGCCCTTTGGCCGTATCTTCAGCGCCCTTCAGATCTTTTGAAAACTTTTTGCCTGCCTTGTTATCCCTGAAGACGCCACCCTTTTCACCTGTCATCCTTTTATTACGGTCATAGGTCACTGCATAACCATATAATTCAAACGACATTTCAGATGCGATTGAATCGATACGGCATGAACATGTTTGTAATTCATCCATGGTGTAATCGCCCATCTTTTGAAGGCAATTCATTACATATTCAACTCGATCACGCGTTGGAAAATCATTCGCAACAACGAATGATGGTGCACCTAGTAATAGTGCTAGTGGGATAACTTTAATCATTTGCATTTCACATGTCTCCAAATTCTGAATCTAAAATAATTTCCAACAATAATTTTGCCCAGGCGATAATTGTGTGCTTAATAAATTTTGACCAATAACGGCGATTATAACGCCTTAGACAACTTATGTACCTTAAGTTACATGAGCTCTGAAAAAATCTCTTATTAATTCCATGATTTTTTCAACATTACCTCGATTTTTCATAATAATATTCCTGCCTAGCTCACCTATGCTATGCCTTAAATTTGCATCACCCAATAGACTACTCACCCTGCTGGATAGTTCATCCGAGTTGGTCACTTTCCACGCTGCGCCTTCATCCAGTAACAATTGACTAATTTCCTGAAAGTTAAACACATGTGGCCCCATGATCACTGGCAATCCCAGGCTGGCTGGTTCCAACATATTGTGACCACCTATTTCAGTCAGGCTGCCGCCAACAAATGCAACATCGGCAGCCGCATAATACATTGGTAATTCACCCAGAGTATCAAGAATGAATACTTCCACGTTTTCATCACACTCTTTATTATCACTTTTGCACAACACTTTAAGGTTTCGTCTGGTACACAATTCTCTGACACCTGCTGCCCGTCCGGGATGCCTTGGCACGATCACAAGCAGGCACAGTGCCTGCTGTTGCAGAACTTTATCAAAGGCATCCAGTATTATTTTTTCTTCGCCTTCATGCGTGCTGGCCGCTATCCACACAGGTCTGTTTACTGAAAGATATCGTCTTAGCGCCTGGGCCTGCTCGGTGACACTGTGTGGTAAATGAATATCAAATTTCAAATTTCCCGTAACATGCACTTTATCGCTATCAGCGCCCAACGTTATCAATCGTTCTGCATCTTTTTTGCCCTGAGCTACAATTAATGAAATGTTTTCAAGCATTGGACGAGTCAATGATGAGAAACGCCGATAGCCTTTAGCAGATTTTTCAGACATACGTGCATTAACAACGATGACGGGTATATTCTTTTTATGGCAATAATGAAACAAGTTTGGCCACAACTCCGTTTCCATGACGATCAATATTGATGGTTTAATAACAGAGATAAAATGTTTGATTGAAACAGGTAAATCATAAGGCAGATACAGATGTCTTACATCGTCACCAAAATATTGTTTGACACTATCAGTACCCGTAGGTGTCATGGTTGTAATTAATATTTTGTAATCCGAGTATTCTTCCAACAAGGCATTTACCAGGGGCCTTGATGCCTGAACTTCACCGACAGAAACAGCATGTATCCAGATAATCTTGTCATGTGATGTAATTTTATCAGGGAAACCAAAGCGTTCTTTCCAGCGGCGCCTGTAATCAGGATTACGAAACCCAAGCCAGAATAATCTCAGCATGACAAAAGGGATCAATAAATAAATGATAAAAGAATAGATTCTTCTCAAAGGAAATGATCTCGAAGTGTTTGTTCTAATGATGGCTTTTATTGATTAAGGACATCGAGATATTGTTTCACGCCATCTTCGACAGACAGGAAATCATTTTTATAACCCATTTGCCTTAATGAACTGATGTCCGCTTCTGTGAAACTTTGATAGCTGTCTTTGAGGTGTTCAGGAAATTCAATATATTCCACTTCCCCTTTCCCATGCCAACTGACAATTGCTTTTGCGACATCATTGAATGGTCGACTTGCTCCTGTGCCTACATTGACAATGCCACAGGCAGAATTTTCCAGCATCCAGAGATTAATTTTGACGACGTCATCAACATGAATAAAATCACGACGTTGATCGCCATTTGCATATCCCCCACTACCTTCAAATAATCTGACCTTACCGCTTGCCTGAATCTGTTGATTTAAATGCCAGGCAACACTGGCCATTGTTCCCTTATGCTGTTCTCGTGGTCCATATACATTAAAGTAACGTAATCCAACTACCTGACTTTCAGGTTCAGTCACAAACCGCCTGACATACTCATCAAATAAATATTTTGAGTAGCCATAGACATTGACTGGTGCTTCATTTTCCCTCGCTTCCCTGAAATTTTCACCCGTGCCATAAACCGCAGCACTGGAGGCATAGATGAAGGGAATTTTAAGATTCAAACAATAATGTAATAATTCTTTGGAGTAAGTGTAATTATTTTCCATCATATAGCGACCATCCCATTCGGTGGTCGTTGAACAGGCACCCTGATGAAAAATCGCCTCAATCTTTTCAGAAAAATCCTTCTCCTGCTTAATCATCTGTAGAAAATCATCCTTATCCAGATAATCAATCACCTGACAATCAAGCAGATTTCTGAATTTTGTCCCATCCGTCAGATCATCCACAACCAGCACATCAGTCAAGCCTTTATCATTCAAGGCCTTTACCAGATTACTGCCTATGAACCCGGCACCACCAGTGACAATAATCATTATTTGTCTTTCTCCATGTTCCTGTTATCCATAGTCCTGGCACGTTCAATAATACGACTGGTCGAACATCCTTCAAGTAATGAAAAAATCTTCACTTCACCTTTATTTTTTATGACTGCATCAGCACCAGCAATTTCATTGACCTGGTAATCTCCACCTTTGACCAAAATCTCCGGCAAAACCCTGGTAATTAAATCTCCTGGTGTGTCCTCTGAGAAAGGCACGACCCAATCCACTGCTTCAAGCGCATCCAGCACAGCCATACGATCTGCCAGTTGATTCACCGGGCGTTCATCTCCTTTCAAACGAGAGACTGAAGCATCATCATTGACCGCAACCAGTAAATAATCGCCTAATTGTCTGGCCTGTTGTAGATATTGCACATGTCCTGCGTGCAGTATGTCGAAACAGCCATTTGTCATGACCAGGGTCTCACCCTGCTTTTTGATTTCGTTCACTATAGTCATCAAATGATCGTCATCCAGGATGCCTTTGTTTTTGACATGATGTTCCATAACCGCCTGATTTAGTTCTTCTGCTGTCACATATGCTGTCCCCAGCTTGGCAACCACAAGACCTGCGGCTTCATTGGCCAAAGCGGTTGCGTGGACGATATCGTGACCCGAGGCAATCGCAGCTGCCAATGTGGCAATCACCGTGTCCCCGGCACCAGTTACATCAAACACATCCAATGCCCGTGAAGGATGATGTACTGCCTGCTCATCTTGACGAATCAATGTCATACCATCTTTGCCGCGCGTCACCAGCAGTGCATCCAGTTCAAGTGTCTGGCATAAAGCCTTGCCTTTTGAAACAATTTCATCAACGTCATTACACTCACCAACAACCATCTCGAATTCCTTAAGATTTGGTGTTAAAACACTCGCGCCCTGGTAGCGGGAAAAATCAGTACCCTTTGGATCAATCAGGACAGTACATCCGCTGTCTCTTGCCTGTTTAATCAGATTATTTATGTCTCGCAAACTTCCTTTCGCATAATCGGATAAAACAACAACCTCTGTTCCCTGTAATTGCTGAATAAATAATGCATTAATTTTTTCCACATCAACCTGGATTACAGCTGCTTCATAATCCAGTCGAATCAATTGTTGATGCTGACTCAATACTCTTAGTTTTGTCACGGTAGGAAAACCATCCTGGCGAATAAACTGACATTCAACATTTTCATCTGTCAGGTATTTTTCAAGCAGATCTGCTGAATCATCGTTCCCGGTAATTCCAACCAGGCAGCATTGCACGCCTAATTTTGAAATATTCAGCGCAACATTCCCTGCCCCACCTGGTCGTTCCTCAGTTTCCTTCACATGCACCACAGGCACCGGTGCCTCAGGTGATATACGTGTGGTATCTCCATGCAAATATCTGTCCAGAATGACATCCCCGGCAATCAGTACCCTGGCCTTGTTATCTGGTGTAAATATCTGTTTCATCTGTTGTTGATAACCATTTACCGTTATAAAGTCTTATATATATTTAAATTTGGGCGAATATTACCACCGAATGCTGGTCTTAGTACTCTATACCCAAACTACTTGGAAATGCAGGTTTCAGAGCTCAGTCAAGAAATCAGGGCAAGGCGCAACTCGCAGTGAATGACTGGTCCTTCATAAGAGTTGTAACGCGGCTCTGGCTTCTTGACTGAGCTCCCGTAGGGCAAGGTGAAAAGCAGCCATCTTCATCGTTATAAAACCTTGGACTAGACAGAAAATTGCTCCTGCATTTTCTGCATACAATCCATCCATGGACATAAATGACTAGTCCTGCGGCTTTATGCCTTGAATATGACTACTTTTCATCTTGCTGAATCCTGCATTTCCAAGTAGTTTGGGTATATGCAGCTAATTACCATGAAAAAAACAAATCAATTAGTTCTGATTATATTACTGGCCTGTACTTCACCATTGCGTGCAGACGAAAGTGTGCCTCCACCATTTGAGGCATCATTTAAAATAGTCAGGAATGGTATGGAAGTCGCTGAAATGCATAGCAGTTTATCTCGCCTTGATAATGACGATTATATATATCGTTCAGAAACAAACTCAACAGGTCTGGCATCCATCTTTTACAAACTTCATGTTGTGGAAGAATCTCACTGGTATTTGCATGAGCAACAAATAAAGCCCTTGAGTTATAGCTATGACCGCATTAAGAAAAAGAAGGAAAAACATAAAAAAACTGTTTTTGACTGGAAAAATATGCAGGCACATTATGTTGGTGATGGAACAAAATCAAGCTTTGAACTACAGGCAGGCATGACCGATAAACTACTCTACCAGATCAATCTTATGCACGATCTCAAAACGGGGCATCCCCCAACTAGCTACACCGTAGTAGACGGGGCAAAGATAAAAACCTATAAGCTCAAATATCTTGGAGAAGAATTTATAGACACACCTATCGGGAAATTTAATACCATGAAATTTTCTCGACACAAATCCGGAAACAAGGACAGGATAACCCTCTGGTGTGCTGAAGACCTGTATTATTTACCGATCAAGGTTGAGAGCATAGATGACGATGATGGCTCCGTCACGATAGCAACAATCAAGCAGCTGACCGGCCTGGGGCTATCTGATGAAATTGGGCTGTCTGACGAGGTTACTTATCTACCAAGGGCCTTGAGTAATTCATCTGGCGGCAAATAACCAGGTAAGGCGCGCCCACTTTCAAGAAAAATCGCCGGTGTGCCGCGCACGCCCATTTTCTTACCCAGGGCATACTGGTTTGCAACAGGATTGTCACACTTTCTGGCCTTGGTTGGCCTGCCATTCTTCGCATCTGTCAGGGCCTGGGGACGATCTTCAGCACACCAGATATTTGTCATTTGCTTATAAGTAGAAGACCTGATACCTCCTCTCGGATAGGCAAGATATCTGACTGTGATCCCTTTTTCATTTAATTCTGTAACATCCCTGTGTAATTTACGACAGTAGCCACAATCAACATCTGTAAAAACGTAAATGGTGTCCTTGCTATCTTTTGATGCAAATTCGATGTATTCATTTTCAGGAATATTATTTAATAAATCGACCCTTGCCTGTGAACGCACATCTTCACTGAGATTGCGCCTTTCTTGCATATCGATTAGATCACCTTTCAGGACAAAACGGGCATCACCTGTCATATAAACAACATCAGGACCCATCATCACTTCATAGATATTATCAATCGGTGTCGATTTCACATGTGAAATATCGATACCCGGAAATACCTGTTGCATACTTTCTATCAGTCGCGCTTCTACCTGCTCGTCTGCAACAGCATTGAATGCAGACAAAAGAAGGGGCATATATAGTAAAACAGTCACTACTCTCATCAAATACTCCATTTTCCGGTCAAATCCGGGTTTTATTATATCACTCTAGGGTCAGCGTTATTAATGCCAAAATCAACCACAAATTACCTGAACTGTGGTATCTGACATGAAAAATCCGTGTCTGTTCCATTCGCACTGCAATTCCATATTTATATAATGGGTGCTAAAGTTATCAGCACTAGCTCAACATGACTCACAACGGTAGATATAGATGCAGCAGCAAGTGATTACGTCCTCAGGTAATGAAAAACTGACATTGAGTTATGTCCTGAAACTGTTGCTGGAAGATGGTCTCATCACTGAGGAACAGCAAGCACAGTTTGCCGGGTTACATGAGTCTGATAACAAAAAGACACACCCACTTATCACCCTGTCTAACCTGGGTTGGAACAGCAGTAGCGAACCATCATACCCATTAACACTTGAACATCTCACACAATGGTTGGCTGAAAAAACCAGAATACCTTATGTACGAATTGACCCCCTAAAGATTGATGTCAATAAAGTTACCAGCCTTGTTTCACAAGCTTATGCTACAAACCTGAAAATTCTACCCCTGGAAATTAATGGCAAGGAATTGACCGTTGCCAACTGCGAACCTTTTTTTGATTCGTGGGTGCAAGAACTCTCACGTATCGTTAACCTCAGAATCAAACGCGTACTGGTTAACCCGAAAGACGTCGAGCGTTATCTCATAGAATTTTACGGTATTAGCCGTTCCATACTGGGTGCAGTCATTGACTCTGATGAAACCAGATCAAAGCTGCAGAATTTTGAACAACTCATGGAAGTTGGAAAAATGGGTGAACCCGATGCTAATGATCAGCACATCGTCAGCATTGTTGACTGGTTATTACAGTTCGCGTTTGAACAACGTGCGAGTGATATTCACCTTGAACCACGTAGAGAAAAAGGCAGAATCCGCTTTCGTATCGACGGCATGTTACACCAGGTTCACGAATTCCCAATCATTCTCATGGGCGCAATATCCAGCCGCTTGAAATCCCTTGGACGCATGGATGTTACCGACAGACGTCGCCCACAGGACGGACGAATAAAAACAAAAACTCCCTCTGGAGATGAAGTTGAGATGCGACTATCGACCATGCCCACGGCTTTTGGGGAAAAACTGGTAATCCGAATCTTCAACCCTGAAATGTTATACAAAAATTTTACAGACCTTGGCTTTGGCGCACATGAGATCAAAATCTGGGAACATATGACGCAAAACCCGCATGGCATTATTCTGGTCACAGGCCCCACAGGTTCAGGAAAAACCACAACGCTTTATTCGGCGTTGAAACAATTGGCACGCCCGGACAACAATATTTGTACTATCGAAGATCCTATCGAAATGGTCGATGAGCGGTTGAACCAGATGCAGGTTCAACAAAATATTGGAGTTGATTTCGCAACAGGGGTACGTACTTTATTAAGACAGGATCCGGACATTATTATGATCGGCGAGATTCGTGACTTTGAAACGGCTGATATCGCCATACAAGCTGCCCTGACCGGACATCTGGTGCTTTCCAGCCTGCATACAAATGATGCGCCATCTGCAATCACAAGACTCATTGATATTGGTATTCAACCTTTCCTGATTAACGCATCAGTACTGGGCATTCTTGCACAACGCCTGATTCGCACACTATGTCCGCATTGCAAACAAGCTACGACACTGAATAAAGATGCATGGATTAAACTCACAGCCCCTCCAAAACTGAAAGTACCTAATAATTGCTTCAAAGCTGTAGGCTGTGACGAATGTAAACAGACCGGCTACCTGGGGCGTATCGGTATCTATGAAATAATGCCTATGAATCACGAATTGCAAAAAATGATTTCAGATAATACAAACATTAATTCAATCCGCGCTACCGCATTAAAACAAGGCATGCGTAGTCTACGAATCAGTGGTGCTCAAAAAATTGCGGAAGGTCTGACAACACTTGAGGAAATATTCTCAGTCATCCCGGATGATCTGGATAAGTTTTAAGTCCAGAAGTTAAACTTATGGGCTCACCCCCTGGGATGATGCACAGCATGCAGGTTTTTAAGACGTTCCTGGGCAATGTGTGTGTAGATTTGTGTGGTCGAAATATCACTATGTCCCAGCAGCATCTGCACAACCCTGAGATCTGCACCATGGTTTAACAGATGTGTTGCAAAGGCATGCCTCAACATATGTGGTGAGATTGTTTTGTTGATACCTGCAAGCACAGCATAACGCTTAATCAAATACCAGAATGCCTGTCGAGACATCGCATCTCCCCGTTTGGTTGGAAACAATGCATCGCTGATATTTTTCCCTAACAGTTCTTTCCTTGCGCTATCTTGATAGCGTGTTAACCATTCGATTGATTCTTCCCCCAGAGGCACAAGCCTTTCCTTACTACCTTTACCCAATACACGTACAACCCCCTGACGCAGATTGACCTGCCCGGTTTGCAGACTGATTAATTCAGAGACGCGCAGACCCGAAGCATAAAGTATTTCGAGCATGGTTCTGTCTCTTAGACCAAGAGGCGTGCCTGTATCTGGTGCTTTGAGTAGAGCCTCCACTTCGCCTTCTGTTAATGACCTGGGTAATTGTCTGCCTATTTTTGGCGCCTCTACCCTTGCCCCAGGATCATGTTTCATTATCCCTTCACGCAGTAGATAACTATATAAGCTACGAATACTTGAAAGATGCCGCGCCATCGTTCTTGCGGTTCTTCCCTGCATGCTGGATAAATAATTTCTTAAGTCACCTTCCTGTGCTGCTGTCATCTGGCACTTGTTTTTATCCAGCCACAGGGCATATTTTTGCAGGTCACTTCGGTAGGCCGCCAGGGTATTCTCGCTAACACCCCGCTCCATCCATAGTGCGTCGAGGAAACGATCAATCTGATCCTTTGCTGCTTGCATATTCTGGCTTATGGAATTAGAGGATGCCTTCATGCTGCAGCAACCAACGTTTTCGTTCTACGTGACGATAGCCACCCATAAAGCCACCGATTCCCCGGGCAGCAACAACCCTGTGACAGGGAATAAAAAGTGGAATATTGTTTCTGCGACAGGCCTGTCCAACTGCACGACTACTGGTTTTCAATTCTTTGGCAACATCACCATAGGTTTTAACCGTCCCCAAAGGAATTCTTTTTAAGGCTTGCCAGACTCTTTTCTGAAAACGAGTCCCTTCTGGACACAGGGAGATTTCATCCTCGATTAATCCTGACTCAAAATAATCATCCAAAGCTGAGACAATTTTCTTTTCCAGTTTATTATTGACAGGTCTTGATGGAGATAATGTTGATGTTTCCTGTGCGCCCTGCTCCAGCCAGATAATTTTGGTGATACTTTCTGCATCAATACATACGCCCAATTGACCTGTGGGAGAGTCATACAAAAAATCATATTCTGCTATAGGTTGCATCATATAAGGCAATCATAACCCACTACGACTATGGAAGTGTATGAATACCTTTTCTTACCTGTCCTCAATGTAAGAAATGCCACTCTCATAAATCAAAGGCCAGTCATTTCTTGTCTCAATGTCCGTGCATATATTGACTGCATAGTGCTCTATTTTAAATGAGCGGTGGGAAGCATTGCGTGCCGATAATGATCATTTAAAGATTTGGCATAGCTAAAGTCACGAAGCAGATGACGCCGTTTTACTATTTTGAAACAGCTGGCAACTGGCGTTAATAAAAACCAACAGCATCAACCACCAAAATATGGAAGACCAATAGGAACCATAGAATGCCATGTGTGTATTCAGGGGGAAAACGGCGATCACAACGGCCAGCAAGTACGGATATAATGGCAAAAAGAGTTGGTAGTGTTTTATAAACCGATAAATCAGAAAAACG
>JAIVVP010000009.1:0-17195 GCA_049189775.1 Gemmatimonadota bacterium
GGATGTACTTATGCTGCGATCGCATGGATGCGAAGGAGCAGTGAACTCGCCGTACAGGGCGAAACCAAATCTTAGGGAATAGAAGTGAATACCAAGTCTCCTCAAACACTGATTAAGCCTGTTTCTTTTGATAATTTAGGCTATCAACCACTTGATTCTCTGAATTACAGCGCTATAATTCCCGCCCCTTTAAGGAATCTCTGATTCTTAAAGGATAAATAATAGTAAAACTATCCCCTGAGGAGCACTGCGACGAATTCTGATTCGCCAGGCTTGGGAGATAGCATTTTCAAACGGTGCTCGCTTGATTTGGAGGAAAACCAGATGAGCGTAGCTGCTTCCGATGTATTTTCTGATTATTTTGTTGCTGATCTATCTTTGGCTGAATGGGGCCATAAAGAAATTCGTATTGCTGAAACCGAGATGCCGGGCCTGGTGTCGATTCGTGAAGAATTTGCCGATACTAAACCTTTAAAGGGTGCGCGTATTGCCGGCTCTTTGCATATGACCATTCAAACCGCCGTGTTGATCGAGACACTGGTGGCACTGGGTGCAGAAGTGCGTTGGGTCTCATGTAATATTTTTTCCACACAGGATCACGCGGCTGCGGCCATTGCTGATCAGGAAGTCCCGGTCTTTGCTGTTAAGGGCGAAACTCTGGAAGAATATTGGGATTACACACACCGCATGATGCTATGGAGCGATGGCGGAACACCCAATATGATCCTGGATGATGGTGGTGATGCGACCATGTTATTGATCCTTGGCACCAAGGCTGAAAAGGATATTTCTGTTCTGGATAATCCTGGTTCTGAAGAAGAGACCGTGATGTATGCAGCCATTAAAAATAAGCTGGCTGAGGACAGTGATTTTTATTCACGTACCCTGGCAAACATTCAAGGGGTGACGGAAGAAACCACCACCGGCGTGCAGCGTTTGTATCAAATGGTAAAGAACAGTGAGTTGCCTTTCCCCGCCATCAACGTTAATGATTCAGTGACTAAATCCAAGTTCGATAATCTATATGGTTGTCGAGAATCCCTGGTCGATGGTATCAAGCGTGCAACTGATGTCATGATTGCCGGCAAGGTTACTCTGGTGCTGGGTTACGGTGATGTTGGCAAGGGCTGTGCGCAATCACTGCGTGGTTTGGGTGCCACTGTATGGGTCACAGAAATTGATCCGATATGTGCGTTGCAGGCATCCATGGAAGGCTATCGCGTAGTGCGTATGGATGAAGTCTGTGATCAGGTTGATATCTTTGTTACCGCAACGGGTAACTTAGGTGTGATTCAGCATGATCATATGATCAAGATGAAGAACGAAGCCATCGTTTGTAATATCGGTCACTTTGATAATGAGATCGATGTAGCAGGGATTGAGAAATATGAATGGGTAGAGATTAAACCACAGGTTGATCATGTCATTTTCCCTGATGGCAAACGCATAATTTTGTTAGCCAAAGGGCGTTTGGTGAACCTGGGTTGTGCAACAGGTCATCCAAGTTTCGTCATGTCCAATTCTTTTACCAATCAGGTGCTGGCACAGATAGAACTGTTCACCAAGGGTGGCGAATACGGCAAGGATGTTTATGTATTACCGAAACATCTTGATGAAAAGGTTGCCAGATTACATTTGGATCGTGTTGGCGCAAAATTGTCTCAGTTGACCCAGGAGCAAGCTGATTACATTAACGTGACTGTCGATGGCCCGTATAAACCTGAGCACTATCGTTACTAATTGAGGTGTGAAGAGTTAAAAGTGAAGTGTGAAAAGTAAATACTACGACGCTTCACATTTTACATATCACGTTTCACAGAGGATTTTAAAGTATGGAATCACAAAAAAAATTTACCAAGAAATTCAGCTTTGAATTTTATCCGGCGAGAACGCCTGAAGCCGTTGTTAAACTGGAAACAACACTTGAGCATCTGGCAAAGTTAAATCCTGATTATTTTTCAGTGACCTTTGGTGCGGGCGGCAGTACCCGGGAACCCACCTTTGAAACGGTTAAAATTATTCACGAAAAAACAAAAATCGAGGCAGCACCACACATTTCCTGTATTGGTGTGATGACGAATGAAATCCTTGAAGTTCTGGAGACCTATCGTTCTATTGGTATCAAGAAGCTGGTAGCTTTACGTGGTGATTTGCCGTCTGGCTCTGCCGGGGGCTATGGGCAGTTACGCTATGCCAATGAGTTGGTGGAATTTATCCGTAAGGAGACCGGTGATCATTTTCATATCGAGGTGGCGGCTTATCCAGAGTTTCATCCGCAGGCAGCTAATGCCAGTGAGGATCTCAGGAATTTTAAAAGAAAAGTCGATGCCGGTGCGGACGGTGCAGTAACACAGTATTTCTATAATCCGGATGCCTATTTCCGCTTTGTAGATAGCTGTGAAAAACTGGGCATTGATATTCCTATTGTGGCCGGGGTAATGCCGATCATTAACTGTTCTCAGCTGGTTCGTTTTTCTGAGGCCTGTGGTGCCGAGATCCCGCGTTGGATATTGAAGCGTCTTCAGGAATTTGGTGATGACAGACCTGCGATACGTGAGTTTGGTATTGATGTGACGACGGAGTTATGTGATCACCTGTTGGCAGGAGGTGCCCCTGGTATTCATTTTTATACCATGAATCAATCTGCTGCATCGGAAGCCATCTGGAACAATCTCAACCTGGGTGATTATAGATCGTAATCTGACCTGGAAAGAGAAAGTTAAAAGCACGTTTGTTCCGGGCGTGCAGGCTTGCTCAAAAGGGGGCAAGCCTGTATGTTCAAACTTTCTCGAATCCCGCAGAGGGAAACGTTTTGGTGAAAACAAACATTGCTCAATCAGCCAGGGTCGCAGGGGACAAACCTGCACTACTCCTTGTTGATGATGATCCACTGATTGCTGAATCCCTGGCACTGGTGCTTGAGGATGATTTTCAGGTCACTATTGCCGAAAGTCGCGCCCAGGCAAAAGCACTTTTGCAAAAAATGGACAAGGTCCCTTCCCTGGCGCTGGTCGATCTGGGCTTGCCTCCTGCACAACATGTGCCTGACGAAGGCTTTGCCCTGATAGATGAATTACTGGCCCTTAATCACAATATAAAAATTCTTGTACTTTCCGGTCAAAGTGAAAAAGCCAATATTCAACATGCATTAACACTTGGGGCCGTCGACTTCGTGACCAAACCCTGTGATGTGAAATTATTACAGGCCAGGTTGAATCATCAGATGATGATGCTTGAAGCAGAATTAACTGAGGATAAGCAGAGTCAAAGTGACAGCGGCCTGCTTGGTGAAAGCCCTGCGATAATCACATTACACCAGTTGGTAGATCAATTTTCTGATACGCCATTTCCGGTACTTATCGAAGGTGAATCAGGCAGTGGTAAGGAACTTGTCGCACAATATACACATGCTAAAAGTGTCCGATCCGAAGCACCTTTTCTGACCATTAACTGTGCAGCATTTACTGCTGAATTACTGGAAGCCCAACTGTTTGGTTATGCAAAAGGGGCCTTCACCGGTGCGACCACAAATCGGGCAGGATTTTTTGAAGATGTTGGCGAAGGCAGTTTGTTTCTGGATGAGATTGGTGAATTGCCCCTTAATCTTCAATCAAAATTTTTAAGAGTACTGGAGAATGGTGAATATTACAGATTGGGAGAGACCAGCACACGGGTTTCCAAAGCGAGAATTATTGCCGCCACCAATAGAGATTTGAAAGAAGCAGTGCGCGCCGGGGAGTTTCGGCAGGATCTATATCATCGGATCAGTGTCCTGACTGTACATGTACCGCCCTTGAGTGAAAGAGAAGGCGATTGTTTGCTGTTACTCAATCATTTCCGCAAACTTTATTCGGCTGGCTCAGCTTTATTCTCCCTGAAAAAAGATGCCGAGAAATTACTGATGGAATATTCATTTCCGGGGAACGTCAGGGAATTGCGCAACATCGTCATTCGTCTGGGTACCAAGTACCCGGGGAAAAAAGTCAGTGTCGAGCAGTTACAGGCTGAATTGGAAACAAATATTTTGATTCCAGCCAGTGAAGATACGGATAATGAGTACATGCGAATCAAAAAGGCATTATCAAGTGGCACTTTTCAACTGGATGCTGTACTGACTGAACGTGAGAAGAGATTTATTCTGGGGGCCATGCGTCTAACTGACGGGAACTTGAGCAAGGCTTCGCGATTGCTTGGGCTAAATCGTACGACACTTTATAGCAGGATGCAGCGCCTGGGTATTGATGTGGAGACGACATAAGGTATGTATTACGAATACTTCGGACTGAAACAACCGCCTTTTAAAATTACACCAGACACCAGCCTGTTTTTCCCCGGGGGGAATCGGGGGGCTGTTCTCGAGGCGCTTATTTATGCCATCACAGAGGGTGAAGGCATCGTCAAGGTCGTGGGAGAAGTCGGCAGTGGAAAAACCATGCTTTGCAGGATGCTGGAAGTTGAGTTGCCCGAAAATGTCGAAGTTGTCTATCTCGCCAATCCCAGTCTGTCTCCTGAGAACATACTGCATGCGATCGCCTTTGAGTTGAAGCTGAAAGTCACAGAAACAGATAATCGCCTGAAGGTAATGAATGAATTGCAACATTATCTGCTCGACAGGCATGCTGATAATCGACAGATTGTTGTGTTTGTCGAGGAGGCGCAGGGCATGCCCATTGCCACCCTGGAAGAAATCAGATTACTCAGCAATCTGGAGACCACCCAGCATAAATTGTTACAGATTGTATTGTTTGGCCAGCCTGAACTTGATGAGAAGATCGCGACGCGTGAGATCAGGCAGTTAAAGGAACGCATTACCTATAGTTTTAACCTGGCACCCTTTAAGGGAGATGATGTTAAGGATTATTTGAATTCCCGAATGCGGACCTGTGGTTATCGTTCGGAGGATATATTCTCAGCCTCTGCAGTTAGTGTCATCACAAAGTATTCAAAAGGTTTGCTAAGGCGCATCAATATTCTGGCGGACAAATCCTTGCTTGCTGCTTATGCCACTAATACCCACAAGGTGACAGCTAGCCATGTAAAAATTGCTGCACGTGATAGCGAATTTCTCAAAAAAAGAACATTTATGAAACCGGTCATGGCGGCCCTGGTACTCCTTGTCCTGACTGCGGGTTTCCTTTCTTCGGTAAATATCAATCAGGGGATGCAGACAATACAAAAGTCATTTGCTACTTATGCAAAGACAATAAACACAAGGCTTGCAGAGGTATCTGTGGCTGTCAAAAATATGACGCTGGTTGAGGAAGATCCTGAAAGCGAGTTACCAGAGGCCCCTGGATTGGAACTGCCGAATGGCCCTGAAGTAGTAGAAGTTGAAGTGACAGAAATTACTGAAGAGGAGCAAATCGACACAGTATATTTGACCTATGATAGTGAGGTTGTTGTGCTGGCGGAGACAGTGGAACCTGAACAAGCAGAACCAGTGAAAGCAACTGTTGCAAGTACTGAAGATAATAATTTAATGGACATAAGCTCATTGATTAAAGGCACAAAGATCACCTCTCCTTCCGATCTGGATGTCGTGTTTGATGATGAGAATGTAAATGTTGATGTAGAAGAGACCAGCTATTTATCAGAAAAGGAAGATGTATCATCGGTACCATCTGCAGCAGCGGCTATTGGTGAAGTAGTAGCCATTGGCTTGAGTGAAGATGAGTTTGAGCGTTTTCAGAAACAGTTGCTCGAGATTCCACCTGAAATTAAATCAGGGGGAGGTCCCGGGATTGTATGCGAAAAATGTTCATCCATTATTTACCGGCCGATTTTATAGATTTATGTGTAGGTCTGGATGTGAGCAGAACTAGTAAAAACTACTAAATATTAAGTGCTTATAGCATTTTTATGATTTTTTGGTTTATACTGTGAGGTGAGTCTGACCCTTTACTGTGATCGCGGATGATACATTATGCAGAAACTTATATTAATCAGTAGCTTAGCTCTATTTACATTTCTGACTGCTTGTACAGAAATCGAACCAAAGCCATTTGTTCCCTCATCTGGACACATCCATGAGGAGCCTCAAGCTGCCGGAGTGATACCCCAACTGGCCACACAAACACCTGTATTGCCAGCCCCTGCACCTGCAGCCGAACTTGAAAAATATACGGTTGTTGTCAATGAAGTCCCGGTTAAGGAATTGTTGTTTGCCCTGGCTAGAGATGCCCAGATTAATGTCGATATTGATCCAATGATTGAAGGTGTGGTGACGATTAATGCCATCGATCAGACCCTGCCACAGATCCTTGATCGTATCGCGCGGCAGGTAGATTTAAGGTATGTATACAACGGAGAAAATCTGCAAATCATACCGGATGAGCCATATCTGAGGACGTATACAATTGATTACGTCAATATGTCTCGTGATACCAGTAGTACAAATACGGTTGCTACCCAGATTTCCTCTACCAGTGGGGGAGGAGAATCTTCTGGTGGTGGCGGTAATAATTCCACCACAGACGTTACCAGTATCTCGAATCACCATTTCTGGGAAACCCTGGTATTGAATGTCTCCGCGATCCTGGGAGAGGAACTTGGTGGCGGTGGCTCGGGTGCACTACCGATCACCGATACAGTTATTCCCAATCCGGAAGCAGGGCTACTCACTGTACGGGCAACGGATGCACAACATCAGCAGATACAGGGATATATTGACCAGACCCAGGAAAGCGCTCAACGACAGGTGCTGATTCGGGTGACCATCGCCGAGGTGCAATTAAGTGACCAATACCAGGCCGGGATTGACTGGTCATTTTTAAAGGCAGCAGGCAAGGCAGGCCTCAGTATTGTTTCGGCCACTTTAGGAGCGGCGCCTTTGGTGGGAGCGTTGGGGACACTTGAACCTTTCATCCTTCAGTATGAGGATCCCAATGATGATAGGGATAGGCTCCAAGCGACGGTCAAGCTACTGGACGAATTTGGTAATGTCAGGATCATGTCCAGCCCGCAGATTATGGTATTGAATAACCAGACTGCAACACTAAAGGTTGTCGAAAATATTGTCTATTTTGAAGTTGAAGTCGAGCCTGGTGTATCAAACGCACAAGGCCCAGGTGAGCCAGCTACAAATACCACTGCTGTAACTTTACCTGTCGGTATTGTGATGGCGGTGACGCCACAGATTTCTTCAATCGGCACGATATCCCTGAATGTCAGGCCAACCATTTCACGAGTCATCAAATTTGTTAATGACCCGAACCCTGAACTTGCAAAACAGGATCAAATAAATGAGGTACCGCAGATTGCGATCAGGGAGTTTGAATCAATGCTCAGACTGAACGATGGAGAGATTGGTGTGTTGGGCGGTTTGATGCAGGATACTTCTGCGGATAGTGACCTTGGATACCCGGGTATTTCTGATGTGCCGGGGATAGGCGCCGCTTTCAAAACGACAACCAAGCAATACGAAAAAACGGAGCTGGTCATCTTCATACAGCCAACCATTATTCAGACCGCAAGTCTGGATGCTGACCTGAGTAATTATCGACAATATCTCAATCCTTCCAGGGAATCTTTATTGCCACCACCCAAGCCTTTTTCACAACGATTTGAAGGGTGGGAGGCACAGTAAATGAGCCTGTTGATGGACGCCTTGAAGAAGGCGGAACAGGAGAAAAAGGCGGCGGCGGAGCGCCTGAGAGAAGCACAAAACAAATCACCCCAGGATGAGGTGGTACCAGCACAAGAATTGAGCATGGAAGAGCGTTCAAGTGATCTTGACCAGGATGTTAAAGAGCCAGAAGCACAAATAGAAAACCGGGACCAGCCGGATGATCCCGGCGAGGTGGGGAACTTAACACTTGCACCTGTAGAAAACAGGGGTCTGTTTGTTGAAGACATGGAAGATGATGATTCTTCTATTCAGGATCAATCAGACACTAATCTTTCTTCAACAGGTGATGGGCCTGTTGAAGAAATTGAGAAGACTGCAATCATCGACAGGCGTGAACTGGAAATCGGTGACATCACTATCGTAGGGAGGATTTCAGATGAGGATCAACTGGTTGAACCAGTTGATCTCCAGGCCGATGATAGTGTTGAAAACGCAACGGATCTTACAGCAAGCCCAAGCTATGATTTAGAGGACACCATCAAGGCTGATGCAGTCAAGGCCGAAGCAATAGCACATAATGATCAGATATTGTGGGATGCAACTGGTGAGCATAAAAAAATAAGCGCAACAGTTTCTGCTGAGCAATTATCTGTTGAGCCTATAACCGGGGCTGAGCAGACAGTCTCGGAGGCGACAGGTGAACATGAAGATTTCAGCGCAGCAGTTTCTGCTGAGCAGACATTATCGGATACATCTAATCAATATCTCAGTACAACAGTTTCTGCTGCGCAATTAGCAAAGGATATTGGTAGTGACGCCCCGACACCGGTTGCTGCGCGGACGGTGTTTACAGCAACTTCTACCGGGGACAGCAACCAGATGTATCAATGGGGCATCTTTGCTGCTCTATGTCTTGTCATTGCAGTTTCCCTGTCTTTCTTTATTTTTAACTACACTGTCCCGGCTGAACGCGAAATCAAATCTCCATTAGTAGCCAGGGGTATTGAAACACAAAGCGAGCCAACTTTTGCTATTGAGATACCGGATGACCTGGGATCTGGTGAAGAGCTTGATAGTAAAATGTTCACGGGTGAGATTGGCGATATTATCGAGAAGGAAAATGCAGCCATTGTTGAAGGCCTGGAAAAACCTGCCTTAGATGAAGTTCCGGAAGCTGGTACAGAAGGTGTTGCTATTAATGAACCTGAACCAGAGACGATGACTGCAGAATCTGTTGCTACAATAGATCAGGCACAGGAAGAAATCTGGTATCCCCCAGATGAGGTTTCTGCAGAAGAATATGCCACTAAAGAGAATGTCGTTAAAGAGGTGGCTTTGTCATTGCCAGAAAAAATAACGCCTGAGCCAGAATTAATTAAAATCAGTCGTAGCAAATCAGTTGATAAAGATAGTGTACTGGTCAGCAGAGCCTATGAGGAATATCTCGCAGGTGATTTTGATTCTGCTGAAAAAAATTATCTGCTTGTTTTAAATAATTTACCTGGAAATCGCGATGCTTTACTGGGGTTGGCAGCGTTATCGTTACGGAAAGGTGATATTCGCCAGGCCTATATCCATTATCTTGAAGTCTTGAGATTATATCCCGGGGACAGCGTTGCAGAAGCAGCACTAATAAATTTTACCGACAATGAGGGTAGCTCAAGGAGCGAAAGTATTCTCAAGACATTCCTGCAGAGTGAGCCTGATAATTCTTTTTTACATTATTCCCTGGCACGTATTTTTGCGGCACAAACACGTTGGCCTGAGGCGCAAGTTTCGTTTTTTGATGCGCATAGAATAGAATCATCAAATGCTGATTATGCTTTTAATCTGGCCGTCAGCCTTGAGCATATTGGTCAACGACAATCAGCTATAAATTACTATAATGTAGCTCTGGATCTGGTAGATAATCCTGCAGCAAGTTTCGCCACTTCCGGTTTTGACAGGGCAGTGGCCATTTCCCGCATTAATGCATTGACTGGTCAGGCATTGTCTAATCAGGCCGATATACGGTAAAGACAGGTACAAAAGTGACAGGTAAACATAAGAAAGCGCTTCGCTTGGGCGACATCCTCGTCGCACAGGGGGTTACAACTCCCGATCAGATAGATATTGCGCTTACCGAACAAAAAAAGAGTAAGGAATTACTGGGGAAAATTCTGGTGCGTCTTGGCTTCGCAACAGAATCAATCATACGTGATGTCATTGGTGGTGCAATTGGTCAGGAAAGTGTCAACCTTGAATTGGCGATCCCGGACAGTGATGCAATTGATCTGATTCCGAAAGACATAGCGCGTAAATTACGTGTCTTGCCATTGACCTTTGATCGCCAGGCAAATGAGCTCACTGTTGCCCTGGTAGACACATTTGATGTTGTCCTGGTTGATAAAATTGCTGCACAGGTTGGGCGGGATATTGACGTCATACCAGTACTTGCCGGTGAAACAGAGATAGATAAAGCCATTGATCTGTTTTACGGCTTTGAACTATCGGTTGATGGTATATTACATGAGATTGAAACAGGCGAGATAGATTACCAGAGTCTGGATGCAGCAAGTGATGAATACAGCCAGCCCGTGGTACGTCTGGTCAATGCATTACTGACAGATGCGGTAAAACGTGGTGCTTCCGATATACATTTTGAACCTGAAGAAGGATTCCTCAGGTTTCGCTATCGAATCGATGGTGTATTGAGACAGATACGCAGCCTGCACAAGAGCTATTGGTCGGCAATCGCTGTTCGTGTGAAAGTCATGTCTGGAATGGACATTGCAGAAGTACGTGCACCCCAGGATGGCCGTATTTCTCTTACCTTCTCAGGCAGGCCCGTTGATTTTCGCGTATCGACCTTACCTACTGTACATGGTGAGAATATTGTATTGCGTGTACTTGACAGGCAGAAGGGGATTGTCAGCCTGGATAATCTGGGATTGCAGGATGAGGCAATGGATACGCTGAGATTAATGGTGGCAAGACCGGAAGGCTTGATCCTGGTAACCGGACCCACAGGCAGTGGTAAGACAACAACCCTCTATTCAATTCTGGGCTATCTGAATACTGAGTCAGTGAACATCATGACGCTTGAAGATCCGGTGGAATATCCAACAAATCTGATTCGGCAAACATCAATTAGTGAAACTGCAAGACTGGATTTTGCCAGTGGTATCCGCTCATTGATGCGCCAGGATCCCGATATCATTCTGGTCGGTGAAATTCGTGATGAAGATACAGCAAGTATGGCTATACGTGCGGCAATGACCGGCCACCAGGTTTTTTCTACACTACATACAAATTCTGCAATTGGTGTGATCCCGAGGTTACTGGATATTGGCGTCAAACCTGAAATTCTTGCAGGCAATCTGATCGGTGTTATTGCCCAGCGATTGGCGAGAAAGCTGTGTGAGAAATGCCGTGAAGCCTATGCGGTGGGAAGTCTGGAGAGGACCTTGCTAGGACTGAAAGCTACGGACAGACAAAAGACTATTTATAGAGCAAAAACATGTAAAGCCTGTGATGGGATGGGCTATAAAGGCAGAATGTCCCTGGTTGAGATCCTGTTATTTGACAGTGAGATGGATGAAGTACTTGCCAGAAGAGGCAGTCAGAGTGAATTACTACGTATTGCCTTGTCCAAGGGTTTTAAAACATTATTAGAAGTTGGTACTGAACGTGTTCTTGATGGCTCGTCCAGTCTTGAAGAAATAACAAGGATTGTTGATCTCTCCACAAGGTTAAAACAGTCCTGAAGAAATCATGCAATCTTTTCAATACAAAGCAGTTGATAGTACAGGCAGACCCAGCATGGGCAAGATGGATGCAGCGAATATTGCTGATCTGGAAATGCGGCTGCAAAAGCTGGACCTGGATCTTGTTAACTATAAAGATTTGGGAGACACAGCGGGAAAGATCAGTGTTAGTGGCGTCAAGAGAAGAGAACTGATTACCCTGTGTTTTCACATGGAACAAACTTCAAAGGCAGGTGTGCCTATTCTGGAAAGTCTTGAAGATCTCAGGGATAGCAGTGAAAACCCAAGGCTCCGTGAAGTGTTATCTGCTATGTATGAAGCGATTCAGGGTGGTAAAACTCTTTCACAATCCATGCGTGTATATCCAACGGTATTCCCTGAAGTGTTCACCAGCCTGGTAGAGGCGGGAGAGCAGTCCGGGGAAATTAGTGCTGTGTTTTTTGAGTTGGGTGAGAGTCTTAAATGGCAGGATGAGCAGGCAGCAATGACGAAAAAACTGCTCATGTATCCACTTTTTGTCGGGACAGTTGTAACCGGGGTGATATTTTTTCTGATGATTTATCTGGTTCCGGAATTATTAAGCTTCATTAAAACTATGGGACAGGAGATCCCGGTCCACACAAAAGTACTTATATTTGTATCGAATGCATTTATTAATTACTGGTACATAATGGTTGGTGTGCCAATGGTGGCAGGAACAGCACTGTATATAGGCGTTAAAACCAATCCGGAAATTCATTATAAAGTGGATGCATTAAAGCTCAAAATTCCGTTTGTGGGACCGATACTCAGAAAAATAATATTAGCGAGGCTCGCTGGTTTTTTTGCCATAATGTATGCATCAGGAATTACCATTGTTGACTGCTTAAAGGTAGGCGAAAAGATTGTTGGAAATAAGGCAATGGAAGCAGCAGTACACCATGTGAGTATGCAGATTACTGATGGTGTAACACTAAGCAACAGTTTCGAATCTGCCAAGTTGTTTCCGCCTTTGGTATTAAGAATGATACGCGTGGGTGAAAGCACCGGAGCGCTGGAGGTTGCGCTGCAGAACATTAACTATTTTTATACTCGTGATGTAAAAGAATCGATTGATCGTTTACAGGCGATGATCGAACCAGCAATGACCGTGGTTCTTGGCGCTATCATTGCCTGGGTCATGTTTTCTGTACTAGGTCCCATATATGAACTCATCACTAACATCAAAATTTAAATCTTCGACAAGAAGAGCGCTGTTCATTGGCGCAGATAAGGTGGCTATTTATCACTGGGCAAATAATGCTATCGGTAATTCATATTTATTTGATGCATCAGCAGAAGGATTTGAATATTTTGGTCGTTACCTGAGCGAAGTTGAGAATGACCCCATTTACTTGTTGCTGGATACGGCTACAGAAGAATATAAACTGGAGACAATACCCCATGTCTTCGGGGCTGATCGAAAGGCACTGATTGGAAGAAAACAGGATCGTGCTTTTCGAGGGACGCCATATCTGTATGCAGAGGTCCAGGGCAGGGAAGAGTCAGGCAGACGTGATGACAACATCTTGATTTCAGCACTGACAAGTCCTGATGTGATTAAGCCCTGGTTGAAAGTACTGGAAGCTAATAAAGTTCCAGTTGCAGGCCTGATTACTGTTCCGTTCCTGCTGCAGGAAATCAAGAATATCATCCCTGATATGCAAGACAATGCACTTGTTTTCAGTTTGCAAAGTGTCGGTGGTTTGCGTCAATCTTTTTTCCGGGACAAGACGCTTAAATTCAGTCGCCTGGTAAAAATGCCGCGTTATGGTACGCAACACTACCCACCTATACTGACAGAGGAACTGGACAGGATTAGACGATATGTCACAAATGCACATCTCACGGACGAGAAAAAGCCTCTGGATATTTATTTTTTTGGTAATCGGGAGCTGTTAGATGAATTAGGCAAGGAACACACCAACTCAGCGAAGGTTCGCTATCACTTGCTTGATCTCGGCGACCTGGCTAAAACATGTGGTTTTGAGCAACAGGCAGAGACACCTTTCAGTGATAAATATTTTGTTTACCACCTGTTGAAAAATAAATGCAAAAACCGTTTCGCGGAGAACAGGGATTTGCGTTATTTTCAGATGAGCCAGATGAATAAATTACTACAGGTTGCCAGTTTTTTGCTCATGATGTCAGGCATTATCTGGGGAGGCATGAATGTACTTGAAGGTCTGACCTACAGACAACAAAAGAAATCTGATGCAGCAAAGGCGGATTTTTATCAGGTCAGGTATGAGATTGCACGGGAAGGAATATCTGCTTTACCTGTCGCCCCCACTGACTTGAGTACCGTTGTTGATGCCAAAAATGTCCTGGAAAAATATAAAGCCGATCCTGTTGATATGTTCAGGCTAATTAGTAAAGGCCTGGATGGTTTTCCTGAAATACAAATCAGTAATATACAGTGGTCAGTAAAAACAGATCCGAGCTATAAAAGTGGTGCTGAAGACCTCAACAATACTGTTGTGAAAGGGGTTCAAAGTGTCCTTGGCCTTGGCAATATTAGTGATATAGAAACAGCTTATATCTATTACCAGATTGCCATGTTCCACGCTCATCTTGAAAATTTTGATGGTGACTATAGAAAAGCACTGGCTACAATCGATAGATTTTCAACGCAAATGAGCCAGCTGGATTCAGTGTATGAAGTGAGAGTTCTTAGTTTGCCACTGGATATCGGCTCCGACGCGAGCCTGCAGGGCTCCTCAAAGAAAGATGCAGGTAAAGCCAATTTCTCAGTAAGAGTGGTACTGGGGGTGAAAGATGAGGCGTGAAGATTTTGACTGGCCTGTGGTCAGGTTCTCTTTCATAATTTTTATGGCTCTTCTACTGGTAAGCTCTGTTTTGGTCACCGGCAGCTGGATGTTTAAGAAAGATATGTTGAAAGAATACACAATGAACAAGTCGCGGTTTAATTCCATTAGTCAGAAATATCTTACTGTCGATGAAGATGAGGAAATTATCAGACAGTATTACCCTGAATTTATTGCCTTATATAAACAAGGTTTCGTTGGGCGAGAGCACAGGCTCAACTGGATTGAAACATTGCGGGCCTCCAGTGAACGGGTCAAATTACCCGGACTGACCTACAATATTTCTCCACAGGAAGAATATTCCCCGGGATTCAGCATTAATTTGGGCAGGTTTGCGCTTTATAGTAGTAGCATGAGGCTACATTTAAGCATGTTACATGAAGGAGATTTAATACGCCTGATCAAGGATATGAACGAACATGTAGAAGGCATATTCACAATAACAGAATGTAATCTCAAACGAGCAAACAGAGATCTTATTGAGAGGCGTGGTGCAACAAATATTACAGCGGACTGTGAGTTACAGTGGCTAAATATCAGATTGGCAGATGGGACTGAGATTAAGCTGTCATGAAAGGGTTTAAATTTAAATCAGTTAAGTTTATTTCAGGCATATTACTGTTATGTGGACTTGTAACAAGTAGCAACGTTTATGTTTATGCTGCATCTGATGGTTTTGGCAGGTTGTTTACCACGCCCGAGGAAAGAAGGAAGTTACAGGTATTACGTTATTCAAAACCGCAAGTTGAAATCGAAGCACCCGTTGAACTCATTGTCGAAGAAATCGAAGAGCCTGTTGAAGAAATTGAGCGGCCTGATATTGAGGGGATCACCCTGAATGGTATTGTTTACAGAAAAGGCAGCAAGAGCACCGTATGGATAAACGGCACCAACAGCTATGAGGGAAGCCTCTCTTCTGAATATTTCCGCATCAAGGCGGGTGATATTAACAGTGAGAAAGTATCTGTCACCGTTCCAGAGGTTGACCTGAAGTTTGATCTTAAAGTCGGCCAGACCTACGAACCAAATGATGAAAGCCTGCTTGATCTTGTCGAAGATGATATGCCGTTCGTTACAGAGTGACATGGTACGACGTGCCATTCACTACAAAATGACAAGGTATGATATGCCGTTCATTATCAAATGATATGGTGCGATGAATCATTGATCATAAATAACTAGCTACGATGAGATAAAAACATCAGGAAATTGAGACTTCTGTCCGATTTCAGGCAGTCTAAATGGCATATACTGTGGGGATATGGCTATTAAGAACCATCAATACAGGAATCATCCCGGGACCTTGCCCAGAACCTTACCCAAGGCCTTACCGAGAGCCCAGGCAGGCGCAATGCTGTTGGCAGCGGTACTGATTCTAATGATGGCTTCATCCTACTATCTGGTGACAAAATTAAATACCAATCTGGAAAAAACCCAACATTCTCAAGAGACAGGCATGGCCTTGAAGGCTGCCAAAAATGCCTTGATTGGTTATGCCATAACATTTCCGGAAGTTGATGCTGAATCAGGAACAGATACTATTGATGGACCGGGGTATCTTCCCTGCCCGGACATAAGCAATAATGGATCAGCAGGGGGTAGTTGTTCCCTCGACAACACCAATACACCTGTTACATCTATCGGCAGGTTCCCTTATAAAACGCTAGAGACAGATGATTTCAGGGACAGTCATGGTGAAAGATTCTGGTATGTAGTGTCCGATAATTTCAGAAATAATCCAAAAATGATCCCGCTCAACAGTGAAACTGCAGGAAGTACGTCTGGAGATCTGACAGTCAATGGTTATACAAATATTGCAGCAGTTATATTCGCCGTAGATGCCATTGAAGGTTCTCAAGACAGGTCGACAGCAAACAAAAACAGTTATGCGAATTATATCGAAGCCACATTTACTGACAGTGATGGTGATACGTATATAGATACTATTACTACTGGAGCTACGGACAGATACGTTCTTTTAACAAAGGATGAATTGATGCAGATGGTAGAAAAACGTGTTTTGGGTCAAACCAGCCATATGCTAAGCACTTATTTAAATTCCCAGGGAGCTTATCCCTGGCTAACACCGTTTTCTGATCCAAAAGTGGATGCAAGGCGACTGACAGGCACTGCAAATAACGGCAGTAATTCTACGACCTTGATAGATACCTCAGTTAACATTGACTTTGTGGAGTGGGGGGTGGCAGTTGGAGATGTTGTATGGAATGCTACCGATGGATCTGTCGGTTTTGTCAGTAGTGTTGATAGTAGCACCCAGTTAACGATCACCGGTATGTCACTTGGTACAGAGAATGATTTTGATGAAGGGGATGCCTACCAGATTCAGGTGGTCAATGTTCTCACTACATTTTCAGGAACAGCGACCCTGGGAAGTAGCGGTTTCAAACTGGAAGATACAACAAAGGATTTTGATGACCTGGGAATAACCGATGGTGACATATTAGAAAACGTGACAGATGGTTCAAGCGGCGTGATTGTATCTGTTGATGATGATAATGATGATGGTAAGTATGAGTCGATAACAGTCACATCACTCAGTGGCGGGATCGAAAATGATTTTGCTAGTGGTGACAGTTATCTGATCCGTACAAATTCGGGAACTGTAACATCAAACAGTACAACAACATTAACAGATACACGGAAAGATTTTGTCACCATCGGTATTGCACCTGGTGATCTTGTGCACAACGTAACAGATGGATCCTATGGCACCATCACCGCGGTTGCCGCGACGAGCCTGACAGTTGCCCTTGAGTATGGCAGTGATAATGATTTTACTACTGGTGATATTTACAGCATTTCCCGTTTCAATCCGAATCCGTTATTAAATGCAAGGGAGGGACACCTTGCATTTCATGAGCTAGGAGAAATTTTTCAGAGTGGTTTTGGTATAGATTGGTCTACGACAGGCGCGACAAGTTTACCTGTTACAGGGACGGGAAATAATGTGGATTACTATACGGGTCTGGCATCTTCCGTGGCAACGTCAGTTGGTACGACTTCAGCTTCTATTAA
>JAIVVP010000010.1:0-17176 GCA_049189775.1 Gemmatimonadota bacterium
CCGTTCCAGGGCTCCGAGGAACACATCAGCATCCGTATTAAACGGATAGATGCTCCGGTCGCTCTCATCCTGCTGCCAGGTGGGCGCAAACAGGATGATCTTTTTCCCGGCATCGGCTATGGCGGGTCCTGCTTTCCGAAAGACATCCGCGCGCTCTTGAAGACGCCGTCACTGATGAGCACCGAGACGGCTGAACCGGCGACCGCCAAAGCGCCCGACCGTCGAAGGCCGAACTTGTGGTAGCTGCTGCCGGTGCTATAGTGGCAAAACATGGTAATCGCTCTGTGAGCAGCACCTCCGGCAGTGCCGATATTTTGGAAGCTGCCGGTATAAACCTTAATATCAGTTCACATCAGGTTGAACAATGTATCAAGGAATTAGGCATTGGTTTTATGTTTGCTCCCTTGCATCATAGTGCCATGAAACATGCTATTGGTCCGCGTAAGGAAATGGGTATCAGAACCATGTTCAATTTATTGGGCGACCCGGATGTAACAAGAAAAGATAAGGATGTAATAATAAATCGGAGTTATCTAAAGTATTTTAAAGATGATAAAGTTCAAATTAACCAAGAGAAATTAATTCAATTTAATTTTTCAATGATAACTGTAAGGATAAAATAGTAAATATGGATGCAAATAAAATTAAAATAGAGCCCTCATGGAAAAAGCACTTACTGCCAGAATTTGAAAAAGAGTATATGCAGAATTTGCTGAGAATTTTATGGCGATGCCAGTAATTAAGGGATTCAAATCTGAAAGTGAACGTTTTGCAGGAGCAGAAGAAACTTTTTGCATAGAAGCTTTAATGCAAGACGGAAAAGCACTACAGGCTGGAACTTCTCATTTTTTAAGAAACCGAAAAGGCCCTTTTTCCCGGCAGGGCTTTTTTTCTTCCTGGTTTTTTTCTTTGCTGTGATGTTTTTATAATCCTTAGGCATGGCTTACATTATTTCCGGTGCAGATACGCCCAGGATCCCAAGGCCGTTGCAAATGACCTGTTTGCTGGCACTGATCAGGTTAAGACGCGCATTTCTTAGATCGTCAGAGTCAACAATAAACTGACATGAGTTGTAATAGCTATGAAACTCGTTTGCGAGATCTCTCAGGTAATAAGCGATTTGATGAGGCTCATATTCTGTCGCTGCAGAATGCATGACCTCCGGATAACGAGACAGCGCTGTGATTAATTTCTCCTCGGATGGCTCGGTCAGGGTGTGTAGATTGTTGTTACCAATCTCTGCATCGTAGGTATATCCCTTCTCCTCTACCTGTTTCAATACGCTACAGATCCTGGCGTGGGCGTACTGAATATAGTAGACAGGATTTTCATTGGATTTTGATTTTGCCAGTTCCAGATCAAAATCAAGATGCTGTTCACACTTACGCATGATGTAGAAGAAACGTGTGGCATCCTTACCTACTTCATCGCGTAATTCTCTCAAAGTAACGAACTGCCCTGAGCGGGTAGACATCGGTAGTTTTTCAGTGCCCCGGTATAGCGCTGCAAACTGAACCAGTAATATTTCGAGGGCATCGGGGTTTTCATCAAGCGCGGAAAGTGCTGCCTTGACCCTGGCAATATAGCCATGATGATCTGCTCCCCAGATATTAATGGCTGTGTCATAGCCTCGTGAGAATTTCTCCACATGATAAGCAATGTCTGATGCAAAATAAGTCGCTTGTCCATTTTCACGGACAATGACTCGATCTTTTTCGTCCCCGAATTCGGTTGAGCGAAACCAGAGTGCACCTTGTTCTTCATAAACAAAACCACTGTCCTTGAGTTTGGCTATGCATTTTTGAATTTGATCGTCGTTTGATAGTGATCTTTCAGAAAACCAGTGATCAAATATCACGCCAAAATCAGCCAAATCTCCCTGAATTTCACCGAGTATCTCAATGAGTCCAAGATCCAGTATTGACTGATAATTTTCAATGCCAAGTGTCTGTTTGGCAAAAGCAATTACCTGGTCTATGTGTGTTTCTGGATCGTCCTTTACCTCAGGAAAATCCATGTCAGAACTGAGAGACTGTTGTTTCTCACTTAACAGTTTGTCTGCGATGTCACGTATGTAATCTCCCTGGTAAGCATTCTCGGGGAATTCAATTTCTATTCCACACTGCTCCAGGTAGCGTAGCCAGATACTGACAGTCAGGATATCCATCTGTCTTCCAGCATCATTGACGTAATACTCCCTGTCTACTTTGTAACCAATGGCCTCAAGTAAATCGGAAACCGTTGCACCATAAGCAGCCCCACGCCCGTGACCCACATGCAGGGGACCTGTGGGGTTGGCTGAAACGAATTCAACCAGTATCGATTTTCCGGCTCCGAACTCTGAGCGGCCATAGGCTTTACCCGCTTGCAGGATGTTAGAAATGACATTCAGGCGAGATTGCTTGCTGAGAAAAAAATTAATGAAACCTGGCCCCGCAATTTCGACGCGTTCGACAATTTCCGATTCGGGTATACTTTCAAGTAGTGCAGCAGCCAGTTCTCTCGGGTTTGTCCTGGCCTGTTTGGCAAGTACCATGGCGATATTGCAGGCGTAATCACCATGAGACTGATCACGGGTTCTTTCTATCTTGATATCATCAATGGCGGAGAATGTAACATCCATCTTCTCCTGAACGATTGAAATAGCCTCCACGAGGAGTTGCTGTAATTCTTGTTTCAAACGTTCGCTCCTGATGTTTAGGCCTATATGCCCATGATACTTGGAAATGCATATTTATAGCACGTCCGTTTTCATCCATGGTGGCGTTGCTCCTCTTTGTAGGGGGCAGCCATACTCATCGTCGCGCCTTGCCCTGAATAAAAACGAACACACTCTAAACACGCATTTCCAAGTATCGTGGGTATAGAAAATCGCGCATTGTAACGTGAGGGCCTGGACAGTAGAAGATGTTTTATTGTTTCTCAGGTGGATTTCTGATTTGTCTATTTGACTACGGTCAGGCCAAGATTGTGCCAGTTTTGCATGCCACCCCGGTACCATTTTAATTTGTGTGCCGGATAGCCAAATCTCAGTAGTGTTTTTATATTGGATGGCGATTGTCCACACCACATGCCATTACAAAAAAGAATCAATGTCTTTGCATTGGAGAAATCCCAGAGTCCCTCTAATGATTGTGCACCAAACTTTTTTTCCAGAATGTCGGCAATCGTGAATGGATCAGCACCTGCACCCGGTTTTAGTTCAGTCCAGGGAAGATTAATACTGCCAGGGATGGTGCCATTCCTGACCCAGTCCGGTGTGCGTGAATCAATGACCAGGATGGTTTGATCACCTTCACTCGAGCGTTGCAGATAATCCAGCATTTCCAGCTCAGCAATTGTTTCCACACCATCTGCGAGTTTAATTGGCTGAATACAAAATGGCGGGCATTTTCGTGAAGTCTTTGCGTAGGCCGGATCAACTGTATTCTCTGTGTCCTGATTGCGCATAATGGTGACTTTCTGACCATTGTGGATAACATCTACAGAGTCAATCTCTTTGGTGATTGCTGTCTCATGGGCGATGCTCTGCAGAGGCAGAAAAGTCCCCGCCAGGAAAACGAGTAATATGGAGTAACGCCTGCTGTGCATATCAATATTCCCCTTGTTTGGAATTCTTTCTATCTGACTCTTATCCGCTTTGATGCAATGCTCTAATATGAGTTCAACCCCTGATTACATTATTCTGGCCACATTATATAGGATATCCGTTTGATCAATATTCCAGGTGTATCCAAAGTTAACCTTCCGGGATCAAATCATGTCCTGTGGATCGACATCCACGGACCATCGCACTTTACGTGCCTCGGGAAGCTTATCAAGGCCCTCTATCCAGGGCGTTAGAAATTTTTTCATGATCTGCCTGTTCCCGGCCTGAATAATGAGTTGAAGTCGATACCGTCCTGCCCGTTTTTCCATGGGGGCTGAAACGGGGCCATAAATTTCCAGTTTCCCCTGAGACAGGGTTTGTAATCTTGTTTTGGCAATATTCAGGAATGTCATAGCGACTGTTTGTTGGTTTGATTCTGCACGTATCAATACCTGAAAGGAAAATGGCGGCAGTTGTGTCTGTTGTCGTTCTTCAAGTAGTAGTTCTGTGAACTGGTCATAATCATGCAGGGCCAGTTTATTGAGCAAAGGGTGTTCAGGATAATGGGTCTGGACAATCACAGTTCCCGGGGCATCTCCACGTCCTGCACGGCCACTGACCTGCATCAGTATCTGTGCCATACGTTCACTTGCGCGGTAATCAACACTGAAAAGGCCCCTGTCAGCATCAACAATCCCGACCAGTGTGACATCAGGAAAATGATGACCCTTGGCCAGCATCTGTGTACCAATAAGAATGTCTGCATCACCCGCATGAATATCTTCCAGCATCTTTTGCATGGAGCCTTTGCGGCGTGTGCTGTCCCGGTCGATCCTCAATATTTTTGCTGCGGGCAATAGTTTCGCCAGTGTTTCTTCCAGTCGTTCAGTACCATGACCAACGTCGATAAGCTGGTTCCCGGAACAATCAGGACACATAGTAAGTAATCGCTCACTATGTTCACAATGATGGCAATGCAGGCGATTTTTTTGTTTATGAAATGTCATATAAACATTGCAACGAGGACACTGTGAGATAAAACCACAGTCGTGACACATAATGACCGGTGCATAGCCACGACGATTAAGAAATAATAATGTTTGTTGTTTCTTATGTAGACGTTGTTCGATATTTTTCAGTAAATACCGGGATATTGCCCCGTGCATTTTTTCATTTCTGACATCATGGATCTGGATATCAGGCAGCCTGGCGTTGCTAACCCGTTTAGATAACAGGAGTTCGTCATAGCGTCCATCCCTGGCGTTTTTCATAGACTCCATAGAAGGTGTTGCGGAACCGAGCACCACCGGAATCTTTTCTTTTTGTCCGCGTATCAGGGCAAGATCCCTTGCTGAATATCGCAGGCCGTCTTGCTGTTTGTAGGAAAGGTCGTGTTCTTCATCAATAATAATCATTCCCAGTTTTGGCATCGGTGTCCAAATGGCAGAGCGTGTGCCGAGGACCACAGATGCTGTTCCATCGCGTGCTTTTAGCCAGGCAATCAAGCGCTCAGCTTCGGATAAGCCAGAGTGTAGCGCCACGATATTATTTCCAAATCTTTCTTCGATGCGATCAATAAATTGAGGTGTGAGCCCGATTTCCGGAATCAAAACAAGCACCTGTTTTCCTGACGCTAATATATGTCGAATAAGTTGCAGGTAGACTTCAGTTTTGCCACTACCGGTAATGCCATTAAGAAGAAAGGCATGGTAAGCAGTCGAGGAAGCAATAATCCTGTCTATTGCATTTTGTTGTTCCTTATTCGGTTTCAGGGCCCATGCATTATCATTTTGGTATGGAATCGTCTCGTCAGGTTTTTCTGCTGCTGTTTTTTCAATCAGGTTTTTTAATGACAGTTCTTTCAGTGGAGTTCGTGCATTTTCAAATTCATTCTGTATGCGTGTTTGTGATACGCCATCCTGATGTTGTTTTATGAACTGAAAGATCGCCAGTTGTTTTTTTGCGCGGGATAGTTCATGCGGATTCAGTTTCCCCTGATAAGTTTTTCCATGAGTAGTCAGACGCCAGATGACCTCCTGTTTAATTTCTGCGGCTTTGCCCTTGCGCAGTGAAGAGGGGATAGAGGTAAATACTACATCGCCTATGGGGTGGTGGTAATAATGGCTGGCCCATTCAATCAGCTTAAGGTGCCTGGCTGGAAATAATGGTGTTTCATCTAGCAGTGCCAGGGCTTTTTTCAGCTTATGTTCTGGTACCCGGGTCGTGTCTGCTATGGAAATAATGATGCCAGTACGCACACTGGTTTTACCAAATGGAACCTGCAGTCTTTGTCCGGGGGCAAAATGCCCGGGAGCGTAATTATCAGGAGGAAGATAATCAAACAGGCTACGCAGGGGTGAATTAAGTGCAACACGAAGGATAAGCATAGTTACTGATCATCACTCATGTACGGCGAAAAGTGTAGCAATAGCTTATCTACTTTCCTGTATCAGAGATTGTACCTTTTTGATATTTGCACGTTTCATCGGTTTTTCATCGATGGGACAAATAGGAGCCTGTTTGAGTTGTTTTTCAGGGAAAAGGATCAGGACAACTGACATGTGTCCGGCCAGAAAACAATAGGCAGGAAATATTACCGTGTTTTTATCTGCCGTTCGTATCCTCCGCTCACTATTTTTGTAGGGAATATTATTTTCCATTAGCAGGGCACTTATGGCTTCAGGATTATCCGAAAAAAGGTGAACAATAATTTCGGATTGACTCCCTGCTGTTCCAGCGAGTACGGGACCTGCCAGGCGAGGATCAAAATGTTCGAACAGGTTCATGATATCAATTGCGGTCGTTCTCAGTTTAAATAATTCTTCAGGCTGGAATGAATTTTGGAACAGGGTTTGATAAGAGATCACAGCGCGTTCAATTTCGATATTCGTTGGCAGATCTTTCTGCTTGAAACCAAGTTGATCCGCGGCCTTACGTTTTGCGGCATAGTAGCTTATCAAACCATCTTCGGCGATATATTGTGCGGCTAGCTCGGCTATAGCCTGTCGTGTTCTGGAGATGCTTTTTTGCATGCCACTAGTTCTAGTCTTAAAGCAGGTTCCAATCTTAAAAGAGGTCGATAATTTCTGAATCTCCCGAATCGCTGTCAAACACCGGGGCCTGGGTGTCGTCGTTCAATGCAGACGGTGCGTGTTCTGTACGGAAGACTTCGAACATGGCATCGGGGTCATTGGGCTGTGCCAATTTCCCTGTGATCTTGTTGATACGGGAATAAACCAGCCCTGGTGGTTCGGGCAGGATATGTTCAGGCACCCCATCCAATACGGTCTTCATATACTCGAGCCAGGTGGGTAATGCAGCACGTGCACCGGTCTCCCGGCTGCCCAGTGGTTGAAACTTGTCAAAGCCTGTCCACGCGACAGCAACAATATCTGCATTATATCCATAGAACCAGGCATCTCTTTGATCATTTGTTGTACCTGTTTTGCCTGACATATCCTGACGGTTGAGCACTAAAGCTCTACGGCCAGTACCATGTTTGATTACATCCCGGGTGATTGAATTCATGATCCATATGTTGCGCTCATCAATGACGCGTTTTGCATAGATGGATTTTTTGCCGGGCTGATCCAGACCTGGAGATTCATCAGATAGAAGTTCTTCATTTGCTGAATCATCGCCTGGAAGATTATCGACAGGCTCATCTTCCTGTTCGATACATACCCGGCAGACAGTTACGGGCTCGGCTTGATAGAGAATTTCACCATCACTTGCGGCTATGGTCTCTATAATATAGGGCTCGACTTTATAACCACCATTGGCGAAGACACAGTAAGCACTCGCCATTTGCCAGGGAGATAAGGTTGCACTGCCAAGTGCGAGAGATAAATTTTTTGGCAAGTCGTCGATGTTGAAGCCGAACTTCTTGATGTGTTCCAGGGCGAAAGGAATGCCGATAGCATGAAGCAATCTGATTGACACCAGGTTGCGTGAATGTGTGAGTGCTTCACGCAGTCGCGTTGGGCCATAACTTTTGTGACTGTAGTTTTCTGGTCGCCAGACATCTTCAACACCGGGGTCTTCAAATACGACTGGCGCATCATTGATAAGTGTCGCGGCAGTATTTCCCGCTGCCAGTCCTGCGGAATAGATGAAAGGTTTAAACCCCGAGCCCGGCTGCCTGAAGGCCTGGGTTACACGGTTAAATTTACTGCGTTGGTAATCAAAGCCTCCAACCAGAGCCAGCGTAGATCCATCATCAGGATTCATTGAGACAAAGCCACCTTCTACCTCGGGTATCTGGGCAAGTTTCCAGTTACCTTCGCTATCTTCTCGGAGCCTGATGACGTCGCCTGTTTTCAGAAACTCAGATGCAGACTTTGGTTTTGCGCCCCTTCGATTCTCACTCCGGTAGGCGCGGGCCCATTCTAATCCTGCCCATTCAACATCAATCAAACCAATACCTGATAAATAGCAAGTGATGGATTTTTCATTGACCTGCATGACAAGGGCAGGATACAGATCTCCAATTGAAGGAAAGCTTTCGAGCAGGCGTTGCCATTCTGTTTCGCTATCCTCTGTCTTTAAATCATAATGATGTTCAGGACCACGATAGCCATGGCGCTCATCATATGCGGACAATGCTTCTCGCAGTGCGTGGTTGGCCGCAGTCTGGTTTTTATCTTTGATAGTGGTTGTTACTACCAGGCCACTTATATAAGCATTGTTTCCATATTTCTCAATCAGTTTCTTCCTGACCATCTCGGCGACGTAGGGCGCCTCTACTTCTATATAAGGATTATGCAGGCTCGCGGTGATGGGTGAGTTAATTCCCGCCTGATAGTCTTCTTCTGATATAAATTTTTCCTCGAGCATACGCTGTAAAACATAATCTCGTCTTGCTTTTGCCCGAGCAGGGTTGCTTATCGGGTTTGTTGATGAGGGGGCTTTTGGCAGGGATGCAAGCATGGCCATCTGCGGCAGGGTGAGTTCATCTATGCCGACGCCGTAATATGTTTGTGAGGCAGCGGCAATGCCATAGGAACGATGCCCCAGATAAATTTTATTCAGGTACAGCTCGAGTATCTGGTCTTTCGATAAATCTCGTTCGATCTTAAGTGCCAGAAAGATTTCATTAAGCTTCCTGAGGTAGGTTTTTTCACGGCTAAGAAAAAAATTCCTGGCCACCTGCATGGTGATGGTACTGCCACCCTGGGCCTTATTCCCCGTCCTGACAAGATGTACGACTGCACGCGCAATACCTTGCCAGTCAACGCCCGGATGTTGATAGAAGCGATCATCTTCCGCAGCGAGATAGGCCTGTATGACAGGAGTGGGGACCTCATCTATAGAGATCGGCCGCCGTCTTTTCTCACCAAACTCTGCAATCAGTGAGTCATCCTGACTATAAATCCGTAATGGAACCTGTAGTTTTACATCCTGCAAATTGCCTATATCGGGCAGTTGTGGGAGCAAATACCAGCTTATTCCGGTAATAAATATTAACCCGAGTACGAAAAAAAACAGGATGAAATTGAATATAAATCGCAACATATTGTGTAGTCTAACTCAGAAATCTCCATATATATGGCTTTTTCAGCTTGTAATACTATTAATGTAATACTTTAAATAATGCAAAAAAGTATTTGTTTTTTAAGTTTTCGTTGGCTATAGTTGGCAGAAGTACTTAATGTTGTTTATGTGTATGCCATATAACTCTGTGACAATAAAAGGAAAAAGTCGTGTTGTTTAAGAAAAAATCTAAACCATTATTGGGTATCGATATTACTGCAACTGCGATCAAGTTACTTGAGCTGAGTAAGAGCGGTAACAAATACCGTATTGAAAGTTACTCTGTTGAACCGCTTCCTGCAAATTCTGTTGTAGAAAAAAATATTGCTGATGCAGATGTTGTCGGGGAGGCAATCGGAAAGGCTGTTAAAAAATCCGGTTCGCGTACCAAAGATGGTGCAGCAGCAGTTGCTGGTTCTGCAGTAATTACGAAAGTAATAACCATGCCGGCAGATCTTTCTGATGAGGACATGGAAAGTCAGATACAGCTAGAGGCTGATCAATATATCCCCTTCCCACTTGAAGAAGTCAGTATGGACTTTGAAGTTATGGGTCCGACCGAAGGAAGTGAGGGTCAGGTGGATGTGTTGCTTGCAGCATCAAGAAGTGAGAATGTCGATTTGCGGATTGCTGCACTTGAGGTGGGTGGTCTGGAGGCAAAGATTGTCGATGTTGAGGCCTTTGCTTTGGAAAATACCGTGGCAATGATGGCTCAGGATTTATTCGGTGGAGGAGAAGGTCAGGTTATAGCTGTGGCCGATGTTGGTTCTGCCGTGACTACCTTCAGCGTTCTGGAAAATCTAAAAATAATTTACTCAAGAGAGCAGGCTTTCGGTGGCGCACAGTTAACAGAAGATATACAGCGTCGCTATGGACTTTCTTACGAAGAAGCAGGTTTGGCAAAAAAACAGGGCGGATTACCTGACAATTATGAGCCAGAAGTCCTGGAACCATTCAAGGAGTCTATGGCACAACAGATAAGTCGTGCACAACAATTCTTTTTTTCATCCAGCTCAATAGCACAAATTGACCACCTGATACTTGCTGGAGGTTGTGCCTCCATTGATGGTATCGCAGATATTGTTGAGGCCGCAGTAGGCGTGTCAACCATTGTTGCAAACCCTTTTGCAAATATGTCTCTGTCATCAAAAGTACCTGCCCAGGCGTTGAGTAATGATGCACCATCGTTGATGGTTTCATGTGGATTAGCCCTGAGGAGTTTTGACTAATGGCCAAAATTAATCTGCTACCCTGGAGAGAGGCGCTTCGCAAGGAACGTCAGCAAGCGTTCTATACCACGGTGGGTATATTTGCCGTATTAACACTCTGCGTATGGGGGGCAATTCATTTTGTTAATACCTCTCGAATTGAATACCAGCAGCTGCGTAATGATTTTTTAAATGTTGAGATAGTAAAGCTCGAGAAGAAGATTGAAGAAATCAAACGTCTGGAAAAAGAAAAGCAAAGATTGAAGGCACGTATTGATGCTATTGAACGATTACAGGGTAATCGTCCGCTGATTGTGCATCTTTTTGATGAGATGGTGACCAGCCTGCCCGAAGGCGTGAGTATCAAGTCAGTAAAACAAAAAGGTCCGGCAATTACTATTAGTGGTGTGGCGCAATCGAATGCCAGAGTATCTTCATTTATGAGAAAACTGAAAGCTTCTAAATGGCTGGGGAATCCCCAACTTGATGTGATTCAGGCACAAGATGCCAAAGGGCAGCGGGTAAGCAATTTCACCATGCGTTTTAATCAGGTGATACCGAAGGCATCTACTGAGGAGGATGACGCATGACCTTAGATGAACTAAACAGTCTTGATCCACAGAATATTGGTTCCTGGCCACTACCGATAAGGGCAGTTGCCATAGCTGTAGTTTGTGCAGCGATTGCTTATGGAACCTGGAGCCAGGATATAAAACTGCAATTGGAAGAGCTTGCGAAAGTGGAACAAGAAGAAATTACCTTGAAAGAGATTTTTGAAATCAAGCAAAAAAAGGCCGCTAATCTGAATGCCTTGAAAGAGCAATTGGCAGAGATGAAACAGTCATTTGGTGACATGATAAGGCAATTGCCTGATCAAACTGAGGTTGCTGGACTTATTGTTGATATATCGCAGACAGGTCTTGCGGCGGGTCTGGAATTCGAATTATTTAAACCTGGTGCTGAAAGACCGGCCGAATTCTATTCTGAGTTACCAATTTCAATACGGGTTGTTGGTGGCTACCACCAATTGGGCGAATTCGTTAGTGGCATAGCGGCATTACCCAGAATTGTGACTACACATAACATCAGTATCACGAGACAGAAAGGCAATAAACTGGTTATGGATGCAACAGCCAAGACCTACCGGGCTCTGGACGACGAGGGCGACTCATGATGACTTTGTTTCGGTTTAAGGCCATATGGATTACAGGTTTCCTATGTACATTTCTGCTTATGAGTGGATGTGCCTCGACGGATATCAGTGATCTGGATCAATATGTTCAGGAAACTTTGGCGAGACCAGGAGGCAGAATAGAACCTGTGCCGGAGATCAAGCCTTATGAGGCCTATGCTTACCAGTCTGGAGAAGATGATGCACGTGATCCCTTTGTGCTGTTTTACGCGCCAAGTGAAGAAACAGCGTTGATACAAGAGAAGGATAGTGGATTAACAAAAGAAATGGAGAATGAGATAAAACATCGCAATAAGGAAGAGCTGGAACAATTTGAACTCGATAGCCTGCGTATGGTTGGAACCATGGACAATGAAGATAATCAATGGGGGATTATACAAGACCCTGAGGGTGCCGTTCACAGGATTAAAGTCGGGAATTATCTGGGCCGTAATACAGGAAAGATACTGAATGTTTTTGAAGACAGGATAGAACTCAGGGAGATCGTTAGAAACAGCCAGGGACGCTGGGAAGAACGCCAGGCAGCGATTGCATTGGAAGAATGAATAGAATCAGAGGGTGGCACATGATGACTGCGAATCATATTAACAGCAACGATAGGGGTATACAGGCAATGACTAAGCGTATCAGTCATATCGTAACTAATTTATCTAGTTTAGTGGTTTTGTTCGCTATAGCAGGATTCTCTGCGACTGTACAAGCGGCGACATTGGACAATATCAGCTATTCAGTCTTGCCAGGGGAAAGGGTGCAATTGCAAATTGAATTATCCGAACCCATGGAGGGAGAACCGCTTAACTTCACTATAGATAACCCAGCCAGGATTGCACTGGATTTTCCAAATACACAGCTTGGTTCTGTGAAAAAGAGCCAATCCATTGATGTGGGTGTGGCTCACAGCGTTTCTGCAGTTGAGGCAGCTGGCAGGACACGCGTTGTGCTTAATCTTGTAAAATCAGTCCCCTATGAAATTGATGTACAGGGCAGTACAGTGATAGTGACACTAGGTGCCAGTGACGTAATCACAGCTGATGCACTCACAGGCGCTCTTCCAAGTTCTTCCCTGTCAAGTATGAGTGCGGGTGGTACAAGCTCAAGTATAGAAGGTATTGATTTTAGAAGAGGAGACGATGGTGAAGGTCGGATCATCGTGACCTTGTCTGATCCTTCCATCAGTGTAGATATGAATCAGGTAGGTGGCAAAATAGTTCTCGATTTTATTGGTGCCGCACTTCCTGCTGAGTTGGACAGAAAGCTTGATGTGGTTGATTTTGCCACTCCAGTTAAGGAGATTGATACAAAAGGCAGTAATAATGGTACGCGGATGATGATTTCGACGACTGCCCAGCAGTATGATCATCTGGCTTACCAGTCAGACAACACTTTTATTGTTGAAGTACGTCCCCTGAGTGAACAGGAGCAAGAAACCAGAAAAGAACAGGTTGGTTTCACAGGCGAGCGACTGTCCCTGAATTTTCAGGACATTGAAGTGCGGGCAGTATTGCAGTTGATTGCTGATTTCACAGGATTAAACATGGTGGCCAGTGATACTGTGGGCGGAAATGTGACATTACGTTTGAAGAATGTTCCATGGGATCAGGCACTGGATATAATTTTGAAGGCAAAAGGCCTGGGTATGAGGCAAATTGATAATGTCATCATGGTTGCTCCAAATGCAGAGATTGCTGCACGTGAGCAACTGGAACTTGAATCTTCAAGGCAAGTCGAGGAACTGGCTCCCCTGTATACTGAATTTATTCAGGTTAATTATGCCAAGGCAAGTGACCTGGCCAATTTGATAAAGGCAGAGGAAAATAACCTGCTCTCTGAACGCGGTAGCGTGACGATAGATGAACGCACCAATACACTGATCATTCAGGACATCACGGCAAGTCTTGAGAGTATCAGACAGATGTTGGCGAAACTCGATATCCCTGTGCGACAGGTTCTCATTGAGTCCCGCATAGTGAACGCGGATGAAAATTTTGCCAAGGATCTGGGTGTGAGGTTTGGTTACGCTAAAAATACCAAGCAAGGAACTGCGATTACACGAGAAGAAAGAGGTGCATCTGCCAACGATCCAGTAGCTATCTTCACTGGTTCAGAGGAAGGTAATGTCGATGGCACTGGTGGTACGGCAAGAGAAGGTATCGAAAACCTGCTTGTTGATCTTCCGGCATTGGCCACTGGCGCGGGTGCATCATTGATTGTCGGCAAGATAGGTTCTTATCTCCTGCAACTTGAACTCACAGCATTGGTTGCTGAAGGGCGTGGTGAAGATATTGCAAGTCCGAAGGTGATCACATCAAACCAACGTACAGCGATTATCGAATCTGGTGTCGAGATACCTTATCAGGAGGCTTCATCAAGTGGCGCAACGACAACAGCATTCAAGAAAGCGGTATTGTCACTTGAGGTGACGCCCCAAATCACACCAGATGATCGTGTGTTACTCGATTTAAGTGTTTCTCAGGATTCCCCTGGCTTACCGGTGGTTGGTGGTATACCAATTAATACACGTAGAGTGGAAACACAGGTATTGGTTGATAATGGTGAAACGGTAGTTTTGGGTGGTGTATATACACGTAATGAATCGAACGCCGTTGAAAGGGTACCTTTCTTTGGAGATTTACCCTATGTTGGTTTTCTTTTCAAAAGAACATCGAAAAGTGAAACGAAGTCTGAGTTACTTATTTTCGTGACACCAAAGATATTGAAGGAGAGTCTTAAAATATAAAGACCAGGTAGTAATATACTGACATCTAAAAGGATGTGGCAGAAATGTCACATCCTTTTTTGATTTCTGTTTATAGCTTATCCTTGTTTATAGCTTTTCTTGTTTATAATTGATCTTGGGGAAATTCATTGCAGACTTGTTTTTATGATTTGTAGCTGCTGAGTACTTAAATTGAAATTAACATCTAATATATTTCTAATCGGGCCAATGGGCACCGGCAAGTCGACTGTGGGGAAAAAACTGGCGAAGAAATCATCGCAACAATTTTATGACTGTGATCATGAGATCGAGAACCGCACTGGTGCATCAGTTAACCTTATTTTCGAGATAGAGGGTGAAGAAGGTTTCCGTAAGAGAGAGACGCAACTGTTAGATGAACTTACATCGATGTCAAATATTGTATTGGCAACGGGTGGTGGTGCAGTTCTGAGTGAGGAAAACAGGGCGCGCCTTTCAGCAAGAGGGTTTGTGGTCTATCTTAAATCTGACCTCAATCAATTGTTAAAACGAACCTCCAGAGACAGTAAAAGACCATTACTGCAGAATTCTGAACCTGAAGTTGTTCTCCGGGAATTACTTGAAATACGTGGGCCATTATATGAAGAAGTTGCAGATATGGTGATCGATACAGCCGGGCTTTCTATCAATGATATAATCGTACAGATAATGTCGGCTGAATTATAATATTCATGAAAAAAATAATCGTAGAACTAGGTGAACGTAGTTATCCAATCTATGCAGGCAATGATCTGCTGGGTAAAGAAAACTTGTTCTCTGAAAATATCAAATCCAGGCAAGTGATGGTGGTAAGCAATACAACCGTGGCCCCTTTATACCTGGAAAAAGTCATGCAATCCCTGAAAGGTTTTGATACTGCTTCAGTGATTCTTGAAGATGGTGAACAATACAAAACACTAGCTGCAGTCAATGACATTATTACAGCCTTGCTGGAAAAACGTTTTAGTAGAAACAGTTGCCTGGTGGCATTAGGTGGCGGAGTCGTCGGTGACATCACCGGTTTCGCTGCGGCCTGTTATCAACGCGGGATAGATTTTATTCAAGTACCAACCACGGTTCTGGCACAGGTAGATTCATCGGTAGGAGGTAAAACCGGTGTTAATCATGCCGCAGGCAAAAACATGATCGGTGCATTCCATCAGCCACAAGCCGTGATCGCAGATACCTCGGTACTGGATACACTTGATGATAGGGAAGTTAGTTCAGGACTTGCCGAGGTCGTCAAGTATGGACTGATCAGAGATGCAGGATTTTTCGGCTGGATAGAAGATAATATTGACTCATTAGTCAATCGAGAACCGGAAGCGCTTGCCTATATTATTGAACAATCCTGTAGAAACAAGGCAGATATTGTTGCAGAAGATGAAAGGGAATCCGGGGTTCGTGCACTACTCAATCTGGGTCACACATTTGGCCATGCCATTGAGACAGGTCTTGGTTATGGAACATGGTTGCATGGAGAAGCCATTGCCCTGGGCATGTTGATGGCAGCAGATCTTTCTCGTCGGATGGGGTGGGTTGAAAAAGAAGTATGTGAGCGAATAGAAAGCATGCTGCGTAAATTAAATTTACCTGTGACATTGCCTGACAACTTCGATCCGGAAAAGATGCGCGAGTTAATGTCTGTCGATAAAAAAGCGAAAGATGGTGTGTTATTTTTGATCCTGTTAAAAGGTATTGGCGAAGCTGTGGTAACAGACGAATTTGATGAAGACTTGTTAATGGAAACATTGCACCATTTTGCCTCACACAGTAGTAGCTCTAGCAAAGGGAAGGGGTAACAGTGAAGCTGGCGTGCTATGCGGCCAGTGAAGAAAATTCTTTAGGGCGCGAGTTTAAGGAATCGGAGCCTTCACATCGTAATCAGTTCCAGAGAGATCGTGATCGCGTCGTGCATTCATCGGCATTTCGAAGACTGGAATATAAAACCCAGGTGTTTGTGAATCATGTCGGGGACATGTTCCGTACACGATTGACCCATTCCATTGAAGTCGCCCAGATCGGTCGCACCATAAGTCGTGCACTACAACTCAATGAAGATTTAACCGAAGCCGTTTGTCTGGCACATGATCTTGGTCATACACCTTTTGGACATGCCGGTCAGGATGAGCTTAATCTTTGTATGAAGGAATTCGGTGGCTTCGAACATAACCTGCAGTCCTTAAGGGTCGTTGATGTGCTTGAAGAGAAGTATGCGGAGTTCACTGGCCTGAACCTGATGTATGAAACCAGGGAAGGCATACTCAAGCATTGTTCACTTAGCAAGGCCAAAGAGTTGGGTGCAATAGGGCAGCGCTTTCTGGATAAGCTACAGCCGGGTCTTGAGGCACAGGTAGCAGATATCGCCGATCAGATCGCCTATAACAACCATGATGTTGATGATGGTTTACGAGCTGGATTGATCAGCTTCGAACAGTTGTCAGAATGTGAACTGTTCTCCAGGGAGCTGACGATAGTCACTAAAAAATATCCAACATTATCCGATAAGAGAATGATCCATGAAGTGATACGCCGCATGATTAATACCCTGGTCAGTGATCTCATCAGTAACAGCCAGAAAAATATAGATTCACTGAATCCGGCCACGATTGATGACATCAGGGGGGCGGGAAAACCCCTGGTCAAATTAAGTGAGTCTGTAGCCACACAGAATCTCGAACTGAAACGATTTTTAAATAAACATCTTTATAAACACGATAAGGTTGAGAAAATGAGTACCGATGCCAAGCAGGTAATAAGGCAATTGTTTGATGGCTTTATGTCTGAACAGACCCTGTTACCTGAAGATGTGCAGAAAAGTATCGCTAACTATGAAAAGGAACAAGGCAAATCAGGCAAGGCGAGAGTGGTTGCTGATTATATTGCAGGGATGACTGCCAGGTTTGCATTTGCCGCATCCG
>JAIVVP010000011.1:0-16901 GCA_049189775.1 Gemmatimonadota bacterium
AGTATCACGCCGCTAAAAGGCGGAATCAAAACTAAAAAAGAATAAAGACGCTTAAATTGACTGGATACCGGCACAAGGCCGGTATGACGAGTGTCGCCAAGCGACAAAACTACTAGCAGAAACCCCTCCGAAGATTTATGCTTAAGCTCAAAACTACCAGGAGGACTACTCATGTCAAACAGCAACCCTGTAGAAGTTGAAGCACCTGATCCATCTAAAAAAACATCAGATATTCTTGGTCCCATGAGTGAAGAAGCAACAGTAAGTATGGATCTGCAGAATGAGAAATGTTACTGGAATGATGCAGAGTTCTCACAGGGAGATCAGGTTATTGCTGACGGGAAATGTTATGAGTGTAGTTATACCAGATGGCTTGAGGTCGACGACTAGGCTCTTTGCTTAACAAACCGTATTCAATCTTCATTCCTGGATTCTGGCCCTGCCCGGAAATCATATCTGCCATCATCATGTTTGATGATATCACCGGTATGTAGATGAAATTTCTCATTCCGCCGATCCTGAAAATAGAATTTCAGTGTCTGTTTTATTGTTGTAAATGCAATTTCGTCCCAGGGAATTTCACTCTCGGTAAATAATCTCACTTCCAGACTTTCCTCTCCTGCAGAAAAATCCAGATCCAGCAACTGTGATCGATACATCATATAAACCTGGCCAGCATACTGGAGATTAAAGACCGCATAGAGATCCAGAATATTCACTCTGGCATTTGCCTCTTCAAGCGTCTCTCTCAAAGCAGCCTCAAGCGAAGTTTCCTCCAATTCCATAAATCCTGCCGGCAAGGTCCAGTAACCATATCGTGGTTTGATAGCACGTTTGCACATAAGTACCTTGCCTTCATATTCAGGAATACAACCTGTCACGATATTAGGGTTTTGATAATGAATTTCTTCGCAGGAAATGCAAACGTAACGTAAGCGATTGTCCCCTGCAGGAATTTTTCTGATGATTCCAGCACCGCATTGATTACAAAACTTCATTTTTCCTGGTTTAACCTCACATCACCATCATTCGTCCAGGGCGGACTCACAATCGCAGCAAATATCAACGGTTCACTACCAATATTTTCGATCCACTGCAATGCCTCGGCAGGTATGACGATGACATCACCAGCACCCACCTCATTGTCTTCATTTTCAATAAACATTCGGCCATGGCCCTGCAATATATGGTAAACCTCGGTCTGTTCCAGTTTATGTTGGTAACTTTTACTGCCAACATCCACTGTTGCCAATGCCAATGAATAAGGCAATTCAATAGCATCATTTTTTGGGTGTAATAATTCTCGTATGCTACAACCATCATTTGCCACGAAGGCATCACATTCTGAGGTTTTTTTTACAAACACGTAAAGCTCCTATATAAAGTTAATTTCCAGGTAGTTTAGGTATCTATGACAAATTATATCGGTAACACAGATTTTAAACACGAGGCAGGATCCTGCATAGGCGTCCTTGTGACAAATCTTGGTACTCCAGATGCACCGACTGCCTCGGCATTAAGACGCTATCTTGGTGAATTTCTGGCAGATCCACGTGTTGTTGAGGTTCCCAGGTTCATCTGGTGGTTTGTTCTACATGGCTTTATCTTACGGATCCGACCAAAACGCTCTGCCGCCGCTTATCGTAAAATATGGACTGAATCAGGTTCTCCTTTATTGGCTATTTCAAAAAAACAGGCTGCCGCAATCCAGAAATATCTTGATGACCATGCGACAGAGAAATTCCATGTTGAATTGGCCATGCGTTATGGGAATCCATCAATTCAGTCAGGTCTGGAAAAATTGCAACAGGCCAATGCACAAAAAATTATTATCTTGCCACTTTATCCGCAATATTCTGCTTCAACGACAGCATCAACATTTGATGCTGTAGCAGATATTTTGAAAACCTGGCGTAACATCCCCGAATTACATCTGGTCAAACATTACCATGACTCGCCTGATTATATTGATGCACTCGCCGAAAGCATTACGGAACATTGGCAACAAACAACACGTGCTGAAAAATTATTATTTTCATTTCATGGTATTCCACAGGCTTATTTTGACGCGGGGGATCCCTATTACTGCGAGTGTCACAAGACAGCCAGACTTGTTGCTGAAAAATTAAATCTGGATGAAAAAGAGTGGATGCTGACTTTTCAATCTCGGTTCGGACCTAAAGAATGGTTAAAACCCTATACTGATATTACTTTGGAAGAGCTGGCTAAATCCAGAATTAAAAATGTAGATATTATATGCCCCGGTTTTTCTGCAGACTGCCTTGAGACACTAGAAGAAATTAATATGCGATACAGGAAAACCTTTCTTGCAGCAGGAGGGAATAGATTCTCTTACATCCCGGCACTAAACGAGCGGCCTGCACACATCAGTACCCTGGCAAACATCATTCAAAACAAAAGCAATTAAATAAATTACAGACGAATTCTGAGGCAGGAAAATCAGGCAACTACAGCACGCTTGGCTGGCGTTGATCTTTCTGGCGTTGATCTTCGATCCGGGTTTACTCTACGCTCGACATCACTGTAATTAGCATAGTTTGAAATCATGCTAGAACCATTCTGTCTGCGTTCTACTTTCTCTCTTCGACAATCTTCATCTCGACGTTTTTCTTGAGACATAAATATTCACCTACTTATCATTTTATAAAGTTAAACCAACACAAGCCTCACGCGTGTCTCAGTTAGTTTATTTATAGGTCAGATCCTGAATAAATAATGTGATGAAAGTCCCAAAATAATGAATATTTTCAATCATTTGATGATCTCAACCCCTTTCCAGAAGGCAACATAGTTTTTGATATGTTCTGCTTTACTCTTTGGCCGGGGGTAATACCAGGCGGCCTCCTGGTTAAGTTCGTCATTAACCTTGATGTCGTAGTAACTGGCACGCCCTTTCCAGAAACACACGGTATGAGTTGAGCTCTTGATAAAATATTCCTCATTTATCGATCCTGGTGGAAAATAATAATTCCGTTCTACAATTTCACATGCATTACTTTCTGCCAGAACAACACCATTCCAGACTGCCTGTACCATCATATAACTCCCTGCATCGATCTAAAAAAACTAATCTTATTAAAAATCAGCCATGCTGAATCGTCACGATAATTTTTCTTACATGTGCATTCAAACGGTGTTCCCAAAGATAAACCCCCTGCCATGTGCCAAGCAAACATCTTCCATGCGCAATCGGGATCGTCAGACTGGAGCTGGTTAAGACATTACGTATATGTGCTGGCATATCGTCTGGACCTTCTGCTGTATGTCTAAACAGTACATCACCATCCTTGACAATTTGTTGCATGAAGTTTTCCAGGTCCACTCTCACATCCGGATCTGCATTCTCACAAAGAATAAGTGAAGCACTGGTGTGCTGAATAAATAAATTGCACAGTCCAGATTCAATACCGGATTGGGAGACAATTTTTTCAAGCTCACGTGTGATATCAATCGTACTTCGTCCCTGTGTTTGAATACTGAGTATTTCCTGCATAATTATTCGAGGAACCTCTGGTTAAGTCTGGGTTGAATAGATTGCTGGTTAAAATATTCTGGTTCAAGGCGTGAAACGTGCGTAATAGCAAGGCTATTGCGAAGTTTTACAAAGCTTCCGCATCCTTGCTCACGCCCCTCACCTACATCCGTGTAGGCGACACAGAAACAGGATGTTTTAACCGCAAGATGTCGATTCATGATTTAATCAGAGGTTCCTTTACCATCTGCAACTCTAGTTGCTGATACAAATCCAGAATATGGCGTGTATTGGTTCCAAGATCGCCATGTCCTTCTCTTGAGCTTGAACGTATGTAAAGGTGGTTCCTGTTTTCCGATATTGGCAGCAAACGAATCAGCACATCATCTTTGTATCCTCTCAAAGATGTAGTGACAACAGCCAGAATTGAATATTTTTCATCGCCATGCCCTGTAATCTCCCAGCCCAGTTGATTCACTGATGCCTGCAGTATTTTAAAAAGCTCCTCAGAGGGAAGATCGTATTCACGTAAGACTAATTCAGGATAAGTTGATTCTGCCGTTGTCTCTGCGATATTTGTTGTAGCATATTGATGCAAACGTTTAAAAACACCTGGAGGATCATTCCAGGGAAGGTGATTCTGAATAAAAGCCCCCATGACCAGCGCCAGTGGAATACAAAGCAAAGCTGAGACAAGCAGAATAATTTTCGTTAACATTGACATTTATCGACCATATGTAAACTCAGAATCTTAATTATGAAATTCATAAAAATTATATCAATCCTTTTCTTTTTAACATTGCTTATTGCCTGTAGCCGTATCACGGAGGATAACTACAACCGCATCGAAAGCGGCATGGAAGAGGCCGCTGTCATCAAGATCCTTGGTGAACCTGATGAATCCTCCAGCATGGGGGTTGGCTCTTTAACAGGAAAATCTTCCGTATGGGATGATGGTAAGGCAAGAATCAGTATTCAATTCTTCAACGGCAAGGTTAAACTCAAAAATTTCGGTGCCAGTGAAAAAGAAGATTCTTGATTACCAGAGTTCATCATCTCGAACTAAAATAGCATTCTCAAACCAACACAAGCCAGGACAATAGCAAAAACACGCTTTAAAGAGTCCACAGGTATGGAATGGGCAAGCTTCGCACCAACCGGGGCAAATAGTACGCTGGTAACTAGTATCAGTAACGCAGCCGGCCAATAAACATAACCAATGGTATTTTCTGGAAGAGAATTGGAATCCAGTCCGGTATAAATCATAGTCAGGGTGCCCGACAGGGCAATTGGAAAACCACAGGCTGACGAGGTTGCAACGGCCTTACGTATATTTACGTGACACCATACTAAAAATGGTACTGTCAAGGTACCACCACCGATTCCCAGAATCGTTGATAATGTCCCTATCCCTCCTCCCGCGATTAACATTCCGTTACGTCCGGGCAATGATCTTTGTGCTGATGGTTTTACTGAAAATCCAATCTGACATGCGACTAATATTTCAAATATCCCGAATAGCCTGCGTAGAATATCGCTGGAGATATAATCAGCGAGAAATGCGCCAAACACTGCGCCTATGATTATCCCCGGAGTTAGAAGGAAGACCTGCGGCCATAAAACCGCCTGATGTTTGTGGTGTGCATAACTTGATGAAATCGAAGTAAATACGATGGTAAACAAAGACGTTGCAACTGCCAGGTGCATGAGAATATCGGCGGGCATGCCCTGCCATATAAACAAAAACAGAAGTGCGGGAACAATTAATATTCCCCCTCCTAATCCAAGCAAGCCACCAACAAGCCCTGCTACCACACCCAGCACAAGATAAGCAGACCAGACAAACAAATCAGCAGGCATTGTTCGAAAGGTTTTCCTGGATAATCATGCGGGGCATTATGGCATAGGCGCTCGACCAGACCTAAAAATGACACATGCCCTCTCACATAAAAAACTCGATATAAATAAAGATTATTGATACTTTGCTTACCGCTATGAGCCTGTCATCCAAAAACATATTTTTTTTAAAGATAATGCTGTCTGTTTCCAGAGCGGATGTCATACGCATTTTTCTGACGCTCATTATTTTTATTTCACCACTAACAATCAGCCAGCAAATTTCTGCAGCCACACTCAAGGAACAGCGCCAGCAATATCTTGATGCAAAAAAGGCACTCAAGGCAGGTAGGATTAAAACCTTCACCACGCTCAGTGAAGGTCTCAAGGACTACCCGCTCTATGCATACCTGCGATATAACTACCTGCGACCACGACTACATAAAATTGATGATGCAGAAATCAAGAAATTCATTCGCTCGTACCCGGATTTCATATCGATCGATACATTAAAAACAAGCTGGCTAAAGCAACTTGTCAAACAAAGGAAGTGGCAAACTTTTCTGGACAATTACACACCGCAAAAGGAACTCAAACTACGCTGCCAGCAGTTACAGGCTCGTATTAACACCAATAACAATACCTATCTGTTAGAAGATACCCGAACACTCTGGTTGACCGGAAAATCATTGCCACCTCAATGTGACAGCGCCTTTGCAAGACTTTATAAAAGCGAGCTGATGACAAATGAACTGGTCTGGGAACGGATACAGTTGGCAATGGAAAGCGGTAATACCGGTCTGGTGAATTATCTCAGTAAACGTCTGGATAAAGACTACAAATACTGGGCCAAACAATGGGTCTCTATGCATCATAACCCTTCAGTGGGGACCAGGAATCCAAAATACCCGGACACAGCAGTTGCGCGAGAAATTTTACTTTATGGAATAAAACGACTGGCAAGACAAAATATCACTCGATCTTTAAGTAATTGGCAAACACTTCAAGACAATTACAACTTCACCCCTGTAGAAATAGATGATGTTAATCTTGTCATCACTGTCCGTGCGGCAAAAAATAAACATCCCAAAGCCGCTGAACTCCTGGACGACCTGAATCCGGCTCTAGACAGTGATGAAATATTTCACTGGCGTCTCCGCACCGCACTCAAAAACAATGACTGGCAAAGACTTTACCACTGGACTAAAGATGATCCACCAGATATAGCATCCGTTAAATATCGCTGGATATACTGGCGTGGCAGGGCGCTTGAAAAAATTGGAGATGTCGAAAAGGCAAATGAATCTTATGCGTTAATAGCCGGTGAACGTGACTATTATGGCTTTCTTGCTGCCGATCGTATCGGGGCAGAATATAAAATGAATCATTACCCGTTGCCGGAAGATCTTGAGGCTAAAAATAAAATATCGCATATGCCAGGCATACGTCGGGCCAGGGAGTTATTTGTCCTCTATGGTGATTACCGGGCCAGGCGCGAATGGCAACACGCCTTGATTACCATGACAAACTACCAGAAACAAATAGCAGCACAAATCGCCTCGGAATGGGGTTGGTATGACCGTGCTATTTTTACCATGGCTGCTGCACACGCCTATGATGATTTGGATCTGAGATTTCCGATCACCTACCGTGATGAAATAGACAAATATGCAAATAAAAGAAATCTGGATGCCGGTTGGATATTTGCCTTGATGAGGTCAGAAAGTGCATTTATGGAAAAAGTGAAGTCACCTGCAGGGGCATTGGGACTTATGCAGATCATGCCAGCAACGGGGAGAATAACTGCCAGGAAAATTGGCTTGAAAAAGTTTCGCACCAGCGATCTACTGGTCGCTAACAAGAACATCATGCTTGGTACTGCGTATATGAAAGAAATGCAGGATAAATTTAATGGCAGCCACATACTGGCAACTGCAGCATATAATGCCGGGCCTGGACGATCGGTCAAATGGTCGCCAAAGAAAGGTTGCAAGGAACCCGATATCTGGGTGGAACAAATTCCATTTAATGAAACCAGGGGCTATGTGAAACGGGTTATTTTTTATGCCAGTATTTACGATTGGCGCCTGGGACATGAAGTCATACCGCTTAAACAAAGGATGAACACCATCTACCCCTATAAATCAAAGGCAAGCCAAATACCTTCAACCATAGTTTGTTTTAATTAATACATCTGAACTGGACACGGCAAACAGGATTTCCAAGCATCAATAATTTATAATGCCTGACGATGGAAATATATCTTGTGGGTGGTGCCGTACGTGACAAATTGCTTGGGAAACCAGGCAAAGATAATGACTGGGTTGTCGTTGGCAGCACGCCAGAGGAAATGGAAGACCAGAACTTCAAACCTGTTGGTAAAGACTTCCCCGTTTTTTTACATCCTGAAACAAAGGAAGAATACGCACTCGCACGTACTGAAAGAAAGTCTGGTAAAGGCTACAAAGGTTTTACCTTTCATACATCTACAGATATCACGCTGGAAGAAGATCTGGCCAGGCGTGACTTAACCATTAATGCCATTGCTGAAGATCATACCGGTAAGCTGATAGATCCCTTCAACGGCAAGCAAGATATTGAAGACAAGATTCTGCGACATGTATCACCGGCCTTTGTAGAAGATCCACTACGTGTACTCAGGGTTGCTCGATTTGCTGCACAATTCGGGTTTCGCATTGCACCAGAAACCATGGCTCTCATGAAAGAGATTTCAGAATCAGGTGAACTTGATGCATTGGTCCCTGAGAGAGTCTGGAATGAACTGGAACGGGCCATGGGAGAAACCTACCCCTCACGTTTTATTCTGGCATTACAGGCTTGTCATGCCCTGGGCATTCTTTTTCCAGAGATTGAACGACTGTTTGGCATTCCACAGCCGGAAAAATATCATCCGGAAATCGACACGGGCATTCATACTTTAATGTCGCTGAATCAGGCCTCGCGCCTGAGTCAGGATCCACAGATTCGCTTTGCTACCCTGGTTCATGATTTGGGAAAAGGAACCACACCCAAAGAAAAATTACCCAGCCACCATGGTCATGAAGAGCGTGGCGTGAAACTGATTAAAGCACTGTGCAAACGTTACCGGGCACCCAAACAATACCAGGAACTGGCGATCCAGGTTTCGAGACACCATTTTTCATGCCACCGTATTGAGGAAATGCGTGCTGAAACAATTCTGAAAAAGCTGGAGTCTATGGACGCCTTTCGAAGACCAGAACGCTTTGAGAAATTCCTGATCTGTTGTGAAGCCGATGCAAGAGGTCGTACTGGCTTTGAAGACCGCGCCTATCCACAAGCTGATTATTTCAAACAAGCCCTGGATGCTGCAAATGAAGTCGACAACGAAAGCCTCAGGCAACAAGGGCTGGAAGGTAAGGCCATGGCCGAAGCCATCAAGATCGAAAGAATAAACCTGATAAGTGAGACATTGACGGCCAGAAAATAAGTAGAAAACCGGACATGAATCAACTAACTTATCAGAACACATTGATCTTTTCTAAAGGAGAACATTAAATGAGCGAAGCAATCAGGGCTGCAGATGAACCAATTGTCGTTGATGTCGAGGCAGGGAAATCTTATTACTGGTGTGCCTGTGGAAAAAGCAAGACGCAACCATTCTGTGATGGCGCACATGCTGATACAGATATAACGCCAGTTCAATATGATGCAAGTGAATCAACCACTGTTTATTTTTGTGGCTGCAAGGCAACAAAGAATCAGCCACTTTGCGATGGCAGTCATAAAAACTGAAATTACAGGAATAGATAAAGCAGGATAGTCCCCAGTAACAGGCGATAGACAACATAAGGCAGCATACCTGTCTTTTCGATGAACCTGAGAAAGAGACTGATCGTTAGCCATGCTGCAAGCCATGAAAAAATAAAGACAATAGCAAAAGAGATAATATCTGTCGTATCACCTGCCCTGACAAGCAAAAAGGTTTCATAACTCCCGGCAAGAAATATCACAGGGATGGACAACAAAAATGAAAATCGTGCTGCTGCCTTTCTGTTAAGACCAAGAATTAAACCTGCTGTTATAGTGATCCCGGATCTTGAAGTGCCAGGAATTAATGCCAGGACCTGGGCAAGGCCAATCCAGATAATATCTTTCAGGCACAATGTTTCATTATCCCGGTTTCGTTTTCCCTTTTTATCCGCCCACCATAACAAGAGCCCAAAGAAAATCGTAGCAACCGCAATAATCAAGGGATCCCGGAAATATTCCGCGATAAAATCATGCCCTAAAAAACCGACTACAGCGATAGGGATCGTTGCAAAACACAGGAACCAGAACAGTCGAGCATTAATATTATTGTCATGCCAGGGTACTGATTTGACGCCACTACCAATGATATTTTTTATGTCTATGCGAAAATAGATAATTACCGCGATTAGTGTGCCGATATGCGCAGCGACATCTAATGCCAAACCTTGATCCTGCCACTCTGCAATTAACGGTAATAAAATCAGATGTGCCGAACTTGAAACCGGCAAGAATTCTGTCAATCCCTGAAGCAGGCCTAGTAAGATAAGGTGTAGAAAATTCAAAATTTAGCCCTTGATACTATTTACAGACAGAAGGAGAAAACTATATGGGTAGAAAAACTGCTGTTGCCATTTTCTGAAATACTTTCTTGATAAGCCGTTTGTTCTTGCTCTCCATAATGATGGCGATTGTATCCTGATTCGCAATAAGTTTTCCAAACAGTCGTTCATAACTCAGATAGGCTTCCTCATTTGGCAGGGAATTACTGTAAAGAAACAGTTCCCCCTGCTTGTCTCTATTATTACTTAACTTCCATACAGCAATTTCAATATTACGGGCACTGTTATATAGCGCCTGCCCATCGATATCATCCAACATATAAAAATCTGTTTTATCACCATACGACGCCATCAACATGGAAGATAAACCGACTATAAACGAGAAAACCCTGTCGCCATGATAATCATCATCAAAGGTCATCTTTATCGCATCAACACCTTCCTTATAATCCAGTTGTTTAAATGACCAATCATGGTGTCTATCAAACACCCGGGATACATTTTTATCAATATCGTTAAAGGGAGATTTTTTTAACTGATTTGGATTCCGTTTATAAAGCTTTACCATGAGCTCACGCAATAATTTACGGACTTCGTGTACATAAATATCCAGTACATTGTCTATATCGCCCTTGGCCAGTGACTGGACACTGAACTCCGTTTCTGCCGGATCCTGATCAGGTTTTTCTTCGCGGCTGCAGGCGCCCGAAAATAAAACCAGTAAAGATAGTTGCAGGAATAAAACAATTACTTTCATGTTTATAGCCGAGACCTCTGATCAATAAAACTAAAGCCACACAATCGATTGTCGACTGCGCTAGTATCGAGATTTTTGGTCAGGCCGATAAACTTGAATTTTTCACCCATCTCACCTGGCATGGTTAATTTACTGACTTGTTGTGTCATCTTCGATCTTTCGGCCACATCATCTGACTCAAATTCCAGGACAAACTGGTCTAATCCGCATCCGATTAAAAAATGTGCCTGTGTGGTAAACCCTGAGACATGTAGACCAGCATCAACTGCTGCTTCTGCGACAGTGGTAAATTCTACCGAGGCAGTGATGTCCTGCAACCCCGGATACAGAAATGGATCATCGTGTACCTGATGTCGATAGTGACAAATTAATGTCCCTGCATGCCTTTGTGGATGAAAATATTCCTGTCGAGGATAGCCATAGTCAGAAATCAGTATAAGACCCTGGTCCAGAACATCATTTAATGAATTTATCCACGGTTTAATATTGCAATTGATCTCTGTGATATAGGGTGTTGCTAACGACTCCCCCAACATATCAAACATCTCTTGCATATCGGACTTTAAATCTTGATCGATGTCTGTCTTCAGCCATTGAAATCGTGTTTCATCATTTGCTCCGGAATCACAGCTAACAGCATATTCCTGAATATCGCTGTCAATTACGATGCGCTTCACGGGCATGGCATCAATAACTTCATTCGCCAGGATAACGCCCTTTATTCTTTCTTCAGGGAGACGATCAAGCCAGACAAATCGTTCCTCAAGTTGAGGGATTGTATTCTTGATGTTGAGCTGTTGCCTCTGGCGTAAATCGGCACTGGGCTCAAGCAGGTAATAGGTTTCTGGCAAGCTGTTATTTCGTGCCAGCTCCAACATGATATCTATTGCCATCGTACCAGTACCAGGGCCGAGCTCAAAAATGCTGGAAGACCTGACCTCAGTAGATGATATTTCCGATAAAACCTGTTGGCATTGCCTGGCAATACAGCGGGAAAACAGAGGGGAGATTTCAGGTGCAGTCACAAAGTCACCCTGTTCACCAAACTTACAGGAACCTGCACTATAGTAACCAAGGCCCGGTTCATACAAGGCCATCTGCATGTATTGTTCAAAGCTGATCGAACCACCATTCTCCATGATGGCTAGGCTTATTTTTTCCTGCAGGGTTTCGCTTAGCTTAAGGGCAATTTCGTCAGGCTGGGGAAGATTTGTATTGTAATCTTGCGAGTCAACTATCATTTCAGCCCGGTTACTTTTTATTACAAATTCACCAGAACTCTGCTTACCTGAATTCTGGTTACTTGAATTCTGCTTACTTGAAGTCCGGAAAATCCGTTTCAATCAGCCAATGCTTGATTTCTGCGTTATACCACCATATCTGATCCAGTTGCATCTCCTTGAGGGTTCCCCGATCTTTGTTGTAATAGATTACCTCGGCAACGATACGGGCCTCGTTGATACCATCCTTTTCTGAACTGGGAATGAGTGTTTTAGAAATAAAATTAACATCTGTCACTTCAATCTTTTCTAATTCATCAATATCCACTTGAGCACGTTTCCCATCCCTGGTTACATGATAACTAATCGCTTCTCTATAGTATGACCATCTTAAATCTGAAGCATAGGCCGTGACTGATCGCTCAAGCTTGTCTGCCTGTCCCCTGGACTCTATTCTACCGCACCCCGAGATAGATAAAACACACAGACACATCGCAATAACGGTTAATACCAACGATTTTCCCAAAAATCTTTTTTTCATTTAACTTCTCCGAGGACAGGTTGATATTGCATTCATTTCTTATTTATTAAATGGTCTGATAAAAATTATTCTCTATGATTACATCAAAAACCATTTGCGCATAGTGCTTATTCCCCGCTTCTGACAAATGTAAATTGTCATCAGACAAGTACTCATCCAGGGGAGTTTCTTTAGCTGTCATCATTCCAGGTAAATCGATTACTTTTGCCTTCAGTTCTTCTGCCAATGTAATGACGGCCTGATCGTAGGGCAACAGGTTCTGATTGTATGTCGGGCCATTACCCTGCCTGCCGTCAACCTCAGCGATACTGTGATTCAGGATGAACACACAGCTTGTATTCTTCGCTGTTGCGATACGGTGAAACTCCCGAAGATTCCTGACAAACTCCCCCAGACTGACACGGGGTTCGATAGTCCAGTCCTTAACGTTGGCATCATTAAAGCCAAATTCCACCAGTAATAATCCCGGTAAATAAGGCAGCACATCATCGCAAAACCTGTCAAAACCCTGAGCCGAGGTGTTTCCACCAATGCCTTTGTTGATGACTCGATAAGCCTCAGGATATTTCTCATCCAGTCTGGCCTGTAGCAACGACGTCCATCTTTTTGCATTCTCGAAATCACCGCCTTCGGTGATGGAATCTCCAAAACAAATAATATTCAGCATTTAATACATTACTTATAAAGTGACGGGTTTAAGTTGATGTCTGTCTTTATCAAAAGACGCCCACATATCAGCGATACTCAAACCAGTTTCAGGATGTTCAAGTCCTCCCGCAAGCTCGGCGAGGGGACATAAGACAAAAGGGTACTGGACAATATCTTCTCTCGGAACATCTATTTGTTCGTTATGCCGGACCAGATCGCCGAAAAGTAATAAATCAATATCCAGTGTGTGAGAAATTGTTTTTGAAGTAGTGTTCTGGCCGGATGGCGTTCGACCCAATGAAGACTCGATGGACTTGAATATACTGATCACTTCCAATGCTGATAAGTCTGTATCAAAACCAATCACCAGGTTATAGAAATTGTCACCACGGAATCCCAAAGGTTTACTTTCATATACCGTAGAGATAACCAATGGAGAAAAATGATTAGCTAATATGTTGAGTCCTGCGGGTATGTTTTTCTCTTTATCAACATTACTCCCCAGCCCGGCATAAACACGTGTCATCAATCTATCCCTTGCCTATTTATTTTTGGCCTCGCTCAATAATCACACCAACATCACGCACACCTTTCAAGGCGCCCTGCTTGTTCAACTTCAATCGCAACCAGGGGACCTTGAACTCGTTCAACAGGATATCCGAGATCTGTTCAGCCAGGGTTTCAACCAACTCAAACTCACTTCCCCCGACAAAATCAAACAAGCGCTCAGCAACCAATTTATAATTGATCGTGTCCTCAACATTCTCAGTCGTTGATGCCTTGCGAATATCCGTGCCCATTTCAATATCCAGCACCACGGTCTGTCTGGTTTTACGTTCCCAGCCATAAATACCGATGATGGTTTCAATACGCAGGTCGTTAATATAAATAATGTCCATGTGTTAAATATCTATGTCTTGGTGTCTATTTCATTCAAATTTGATGCTACTTAAACTGATATCCCCTTGACCTGTCAAGCAAGACAGATTTCAATGTCCACATGGTAATGGATATTTCACTCATTGTTCTCGCCTATCTGTTCGGCTCAGTCTCGTCCGCCGTGGTCGTTTGCAAGTTGATGCAACTGGAAGACCCCCGCACCCAGGGCTCAAATAATCCCGGTGCCACCAATGTATTGCGGCTCTATGGAAAGAAAGCCGCCATCCCGACACTGGCAGGAGATGTACTCAAGGGCGTCATACCAGTCCTTATTGGTCACGTATTGAAAGCACCAGACATGATACTTGCCGGCATCGGCCTTGCAGCCTTCACCGGCCATCTGTTCCCCGTATTCTTTAATTTCCAGGGTGGCAAGGGCGTAGCTACCCTGATTGGCGTACTGTTTGGAACCTGCTGGATACTCGGCCTGGCATTCATGGGCACCTGGCTACTGATGGCAGCTATCTTTCGTTATTCATCCCTGGCAGGCCTCACAGCGGCCGCCACAGCACCCATCTATACAGCCTTCGTATTAGATTCCCCATGGTTCATCGCCAGCAACATGCTCATGGCCATATTGCTATTCTGGCGCCACACCGCAAACATCAAAAAATTAATCAACGGCCAAGAAGACAAGCTAGGCGCAAAATGAACTCGTTATTAACAAGTTAATCACTTCTTTGGAGCTATGAGTGTCATCATTATCTGAATTACCAAGCGATCTACCCGTGCCCGTTGATGACGGTGCCTGTAGCCATTTAAATGGCATGAGTCTTCCTGATTTGTCGCTGGCTTCAACGAAAAGTGGTGAAGTTAATATCTCCTCTTTGTCTGGGCTTACGGTAATTTATATTTACCCTATGACTGGTCGGCCTGATATACCACTCCCCGATGGCTGGGATCAAATCCCCGGTGCGAGAGGCTGCACCCCTCAATCATGCTCATTTCGGGATCATTACGAAGAATTAAGTAGACTTAATGCAACTGTATATGGTTTGAGTACACAACCTACGTCATATCAACAAGAAGCCGCAGAACGACTCCACCTTCCATTTGCTCTTCTTAGTGATGAGGGCCTACAATTTTCTAAGACTCTATCACTTCCCACGATGGATGTTGAAGGCCAAACACTTATAAAAAGGCTAACTTTGATATGTAAGGATAAAGAGATAAAGCACGTTTTTTATCCTGTATTTCCACCTGATCAAAGCGCCAGTGAAGTTATAAAGTACTTACACAAACAAAATACTTAACAGCGAAGGAATCAAAACTCAGACATCCGCAAGACTAAAAACTCACAACTCACTCAACGGCCACCTAGCCCTCCCCTCAAACCCCAAACCCTCAGCCTGCCCTGCTTGCAATCGCAACGCCCCTGCATAAGCAATCATCGCCCCATTATCCGTACAAAACTCAGGCCTCGGATAAAACACCTCTGCACCTTCCTTCTCACATACTATTTTTAATCTTTCCCGCAGTTGAGTATTCGCACTGACGCCACCTGCCGCAATCAGGGTATTAATCCCGGTCTGTTGAATGGCCCGCTTACACTTAATCCCCAGGGTATCTACCACCGCATCAACAAAGGCACAGGCAATATCAGCTTTGGTCTGATCATCGTCACCTTCTTTTTTGTAGGTATTCACGGCAAAGGTTTTCAAACCACTGAAACTGAAATCCAGTCCTGGCCGATCCGTCATGGGTCTTGGGAACCTGAATCTTTTGCTATCTCCCTTTTCAGCCAGCGCCGACAATGCCGGCCCTCCGGGATATGCCAGACCTAATAATTTAGCAGTTTTATCAAAGGCTTCACCGGCAGCATCATCCAGTGACTCACCCAGAATTTCATAACTGCCTACTCCTTCGACCTTGACCAACATCGTATGACCACCTGAGACAAGTAAGGCGATAAAAGGGAATTCCGGGGCCTGTTCTTCCAGCATGGGGGCCAGCAAATGACCTTCCATATGATGCACCGCCACGGCAGGAATATTCCAGCCATAGGCCAGACTTCGACCGGTTGAGACACCGACCAACAGGGCGCCTATCAGGCCAGGACCTGCGGTGTAGGCAACACCATCCAGATCACTGCCCGCAACACCCGCTTCTGCCAATACCTTCCTCACCAACGGGATGATCCTGCGCACATGATCTCTTGATGCAAGTTCTGGCACCACGCCACCATAGACCTCATGCAACTCTATCTGACTGTGCAGGGCATGGGCAAGCAGCCCTTTTTCAGTGTCATATAGAGCAACGCCTGTTTCATCACAGGATGTCTCCAATCCCAATATTTTCATTCAAACGTACTCATATTCTTCATCATTTTCTACATTTGGCCCCAAAAAGCCTCTAAATAGCCCCATATGGCTAATAATTATTGCATTTCTGCGCCCAGACACTAGAATTACCGGCTTTTCCGGTCGAGCTGGATGTTTTTTAACCAGCGACAATAGTGTCTAGAAACCATTTAGCAGAAACAATTTTTAGGAACGATAATTATATGCCATCAGTAAGAGTAAGAGACAACGAACCTTTTGATATTGCATTACGCCGCTTCAAACGTACTTGTGAAAAATCAGGCATCCTTGCCGATGTACACAAACGTGAGTTTTATGAAAAACCAACGCAAGTAAGAAAACGCAAAGCTGCTGCTGCTGTAAAGCGTCATCAGAAAAAGGTCATGAAAGAATTAAACAGACGCGTACGCCTTTACTAGGCACTGTCTGATTTAAATCCTTCCAACATCCTCAGTAAACAAGTACCCCCTTGCCTGTGAGCGAACTACAACAACGCATCAATGACGATGTCAAAACTGCCATGCGCAGTAAAGATAAGGAACGTCTGGGCGTACTGCGATTGATCACCGCTGCCTTCAAGCAGAAAGAAGTTGACG
>JAIVVP010000012.1:0-16753 GCA_049189775.1 Gemmatimonadota bacterium
CCCTCCGTCACGGCCAGGGCGCCAACATGCTTCTCTGCCATCATGGCAATGGCATCATAGACGGATGCATCCGGCCCAATGGTAAAAACCGAATGTCCCTTCTGATCCAGAATTTGCTTTACCGTATTCACCAATTGTTCTACCTCACATACTCTCACCTATAATGTTAGTACTGTTTCAGAGGTAAATATTGATACAGATCATAAAGACTTTATTTAATTTTATGACCGTCCGCTCTCAGTTGCCACTTCAATCGGTCAATACAACCTTGTGCAAACAGTTGCAAATTTACGAGAACAAAATCAAAAAGGAAGGCCCAGAATTCTTAATCCCAAGATCCGGGGCTGACTGAAACCATCAATGGTTTCAGCCCTTCGGGCAGCATGGCTGTCCAAAATTGTTTCTGACAATTTTGTCGACCCCCGACGGCCCACCATTAGATTTAGCCCTGTTATTCAGGTTTAAATTCTCCATTTGTTAAAGCAAACTGAAAAATCCTTTGTTAAACCATATAAATCAATATGTTATATGAGGGTTACAAAATACAATTCGAGCCTTATAATAGCCGCGCCTCATCCTCTGTCAGTAATTGCAGAAGATGTTGTTTTGATAGCCCTATGCGAGAGTGGCGGAATTGGTAGACGCGCTGGTTTTAGGTACCAGTATCGTAAGATGTGAGAGTTCGAGTCTCTCCTTTCGCACCATTTATTTCATATAATTATATCAACCAGATTTAAGTAATTTCAGGTGATTTGGACCTGAGAAGTTTAGAGGAATAGAAATGCAAGTATCAGTTGAATCTACCGGCCCTTTGGAAAAACGATTAAAAGTAGAAGTGCCGGAAGAAAAAATTGCCACCGAGGTGCAGAACAGATTGCAATCGATGACAAAGACAACTCGGATCAAGGGTTTTCGTCAAGGCAAGGTGCCCTTGAAGGTCATACAAAAACAGTACGGCACGCGAGTCCGACAGGAAGTGATTGGTGAAGTCATGCAAAGCAGTTTGTATGAAGCTATTACCCAGGAAAATTTGCAGCCTGCTACCAGACCTGAGCTGGAAGATTTCGATGCAGAACAGACTGAAGGACTTGTGTTTACTGCAAAAATAGAGGTCTTGCCGGAAATTACTATTTCTCCTGTTGAAGAATTAAAGATAGAAAAACCTGTATGTAATGTATCAGACGATGATGTCGATAAAATGATTGAAATCGTGCGTAAACAACATCGTAAACCTGAAGCGGTAGAACGAGAAGCCGTTGAGGATGACTCCCTGGTGATTGATTTTATCGGTCGTATTGATGGTGAGGCATTTGAAGGTGGCACTGCAAAAGACTTCAGTCTTGAATTAGGTGCAAAAAGGTTCATCGAAGGTTTTGAAGATGGTTTGATTGGCGCCAGGGCCGGGGATAAAAGAGTTCTTAAACTTAAATTCCCGGAAGAATACGGCAACAAGGCACTTGCAGGGAAAGACACCGAGTTCGAGGTGGATGTCAAAACAGTCAATGAACTCGTCTTGCCTGAGCTGGACAGTGAATTGTTCGCCACTTTGGGTGTGACGGAAGGTGGACTGGAGGAGTTCAGGGCAGAAGTAAGTAAAAATATGAAGCGTGAGTCTGAACAGGCAACCCTGACCAGGGTCAAAGAGTCTGTCATGGAGAAGCTTTTTCAGGCGAATAAGATGGATTTACCAGTGTCCCTGGTTGCCAATGAGGTGACACAGCTAAAGACACAATATATGTCAACACTACAGCAGCAGGGTTTGAGTGAAAGTGATATCCCGATGGGTGATGATTCCATGTTCAAAGAGCAGGCAGAAAAGAGAGTAACTCTACAATTGTTGGTTGCAGATATTATTAAAACCAATGGCATCAAGGTAGATCCTGCAAAGGTTCGGGCCAAGATTGAAAAAGCAGCCGTAGGGTATGAAGACACCTCTGAAGTGATTAACTGGTATTACTCAGATAAAAATCGACTGGCTGAGGTCGAAGCTTTAGCCCTCGAAGAGGAAGTGATTAACTGGATTATGGACAAGGCCCAGGTAATCGAAACAGAATTGGCGTTTGACGCATTAATTAATAAAGGGCAGACTGAGGCACCTTAGGCTTTTTCAATAAAGGATAAAGATATAATTGTTATGAAAAACAACGAGATACAGTCTCTTAATCTTGTGCCTATGGTGGTCGAACAGACCCCAAGAGGTGAGCGATCTTATGATATATACTCCCGACTTCTGAAAGAAAGAGTCGTCTTTCTGGTAGGTCCTGTCGAAGATAATGTCGCGAATTTAATTATTGCCCAGCTGTTGTATCTGGAATCAGAAAATCCTGACAAGGATATTCATCTTTATATCAATTCTCCCGGTGGTTCTGTTTCCGCTGGTTTGGCCATATATGACACCATGCAGTTCATTAAACCTGATGTCAGCACCATGTGCGTAGGCCAGGCAGCCAGTATGGGCTCATTGTTACTGGCAGGTGGTGCCAAGGGTAAGCGTTATTGTTTGCCACACTCACGGGTGATGATTCACCAGCCACTGGGTGGTTTTCAGGGCCAGGCAACAGATATTGATATCCATGCGCGTGAAATTCTGAAAGCGAGAGAGCTGCTTAATAACATTCTTGCTAAGCATACAGGGCAGACAATGAAAACGATCAGTCAGGACACCGAGCGAGATAATTTCAAAAGTGCCGAAGAAGCCAGGGATTATGGCTTGATTGATGAGGTATTATCTGAGAGAGAAGTACTGCCCGGGGCAGAATCTGCATAAAAAATTGTGTAGAATGTCCCCAGAGAGCTAATGTTTCTGGAGTTCTGGTGATTTTAGAATTCCACAGTAAAGGTTGTAATTGACTGAGGTGAGGTGTTTTTATGAGTGACAACAAGCAAGGCAGTAATAACGACAGTGATCGTCTCCTGTATTGCTCGTTTTGTGGCAAAAGCCAGCACGAGGTGCGTAAACTCATAGCTGGTCCATCGGTCTTTATCTGCGATGAGTGTGTCGAGCTTTGTAACGACATCATCCGCGAAGAGATTCAGGAAAAACCAGTTGCTGGCAGTGGCAGTTCATTACCTACGCCCCATGATATCAATGCCATTCTTGACGAGTATGTGATCGGTCAGGAACAAGCCAAGAAAATCCTTTCTGTTGCGGTATACAATCACTATAAGAGGCTGGAACAGGAAGCCATCAAGAAATCCGATGTCGAGCTTGCCAAGAGTAATGTCTTACTGATTGGGCCGACGGGGAGTGGTAAAACCTTGCTGGCTGAAACATTGGCTCGTATGCTAAATGTTCCTTTCACCATTGCCGATGCCACAACACTGACCGAAGCCGGTTATGTCGGTGAAGATGTTGAAAATATTATCCAGAAGCTGCTACAGAAATGTGATTATGATGTTGAAAAAGCCCAGAGTGGCATCGTCTATATTGATGAAATAGACAAGATTTCACGCAAATCTGACAATCCATCAATTACTCGTGATGTCTCCGGCGAAGGTGTTCAACAGGCATTATTGAAGCTTATTGAAGGCACTGTCGCTTCCGTTCCTCCTCAAGGTGGACGCAAGCATCCGCAACAGGAATTTCTACAGGTAAACACAGCAAATATTCTGTTCATCTGTGGTGGTGCATTTGCCGGACTCGATAAAATTATTCGTGAACGTTCCGAAAAGGGCGGCATCGGTTTTTCTGCAGAGGTCAAGAGTAAGGATGACAAGAAAAGCGTTAGTGAATTATTACAGAGTGTTGAGCCAGAAGATTTGATTCAGTACGGATTAATTCCGGAGTTCGTGGGACGTTTACCTGTGGCCGCGACTCTGGATGAGTTGAATGAAGATCAGCTGGTGCAAATCCTGGTGGAACCAAAACATGCAATCACCAAGCAGTATGCGAGAATGTTTGAGATGGAAGGTTGTGAAATAGAGTTTCGTGATGATGCCTTACGCGAAGTTGCCAGAAAAGCCATGGACAGAAAAACGGGTGCACGTGGTCTACGCTCAATTATGGAAAATGTTCTGCTTGATACCATGTATGATTTACCTTCAATGGATACCATTTCAAAAGTGGTGATTGATGAAGCGGTGATTAATGGTGAATCCAAACCGTTGATGATTTATGACGGCCCAGAGATGGATGAACTGGTTTCGGCCGCAGCAGAATAGTCCACTCAGGCACATTGATATTGATAAATACTTGTCTTTCGGGCAAGCATATTACTGCAAGAATTGTGAACTCTGTCCTTGAAACGAGTACATGTGTCCACATATAGTCCTTACATGATGCAAATATCATTAATCAGCTAAAATTAATCAGAGATTCAGCAGGATAAAACAAGGCAAATGAGTACAGAAGAAAACAATATTTACCCAGCCTTACCTTTAAGGGACGTTGTGGTTTATCCGCACATGGTGATCCCTTTGTTTGTTGGCAGGGAAAAATCTGTCAAGGCTCTGGACGTAGCGATGGAAGGTAACAAGAAAATATTACTTGTTGCACAGAAAAGCGCGGCTGATGATGATCCTTCTGTTGATGATATCTACTCTGTAGGTACGGTTGCGAATATTCTACAACTATTAAAACTCCCGGATGGCACGATTAAGGTATTGGTTGAGGGATCTGATCGAGCCAGTATTGATGCCTTTGTTGAGACGGACAGCGGCTTTTCGATCACCGCAACCAGACTTGAATCAGTCAGTCAGGATGAGCAGGAACTTGAGGCCTTAAGTCGATCCGTCGTTCATCAGTTTGAGCAGTACGTCAAGCTTAATAATAAAATTCCTCCAGAGGTTATCACTTCGCTTTCAGGCATAGATGATGTGAGTCGATTGGCTGACACCATGGCTGCGCATATGTCGATCAAAATGGAAGAAAAACAGATGATTCTGGAGATGCTCAGCATTGAAGAGAGACTGGAATGCATCCTCGGGCTGATGGAATCCGAAATAGACCTGATGCAGGTTGAAAAACGCATTCGTGGACGCGTCAAGTCGCAGATGGAAAAAAGCCAACGTGAGTATTACCTGAATGAGCAAATGAAGGCGATTCAGAAAGAATTGGGAGAAATGGAAGATGCTGCTCCCAATGAGATCGAAGATCTTGCTAACAAGATTGAAACCCTGGGTATGCCTAAAGAGGCGAAAGAGAAAGCCACGGCCGAACTGAACAAGTTGAAAATGATGTCACCAATGTCTGCTGAGGCGACTGTAGTCAGAAATTATATTGACTGGTTAGTGAGTGTTCCCTGGAAGAGTCGAAGCCGGATCAGTCGCGACCTGGCAAAAGCAGAACAGATTCTGGATGAAGACCATTATGGTCTGGAAAAGGTCAAGGAAAGGATACTGGAATATCTGGCAGTACAAAACCGGGTACGCAAGATGAAAGGCCCGATTTTATGCCTGGTGGGTCCTCCTGGTGTCGGCAAAACTTCACTTGGAAAATCAATCGCCAGGGCAACCAACAGGAAATTCTGTCGCATGTCTCTGGGCGGTGTGCGTGATGAGGCCGAGATTCGCGGTCACAGACGAACATATATAGGTTCTATGCCGGGAAAAATTCTTCAGAGTTTGGCCAAGGTTGGCAAGAAGAACCCGCTCTTTTTGTTCGATGAAATAGATAAAATGGCAATGGACTTCCGTGGCGATCCGGCTTCAGCATTACTGGAAGTCCTCGATCCGGAACAAAATCATACCTTTGCCGATCATTACCTTGAGGTCGACTATGACCTTTCAGACGTCATGTTTGTGACCACAGCGAATACCCTGAATATCCCGGGTCCGTTGCTCGATCGGATGGAAATTATTCGTATCTCGGGTTACACCGAGGATGAAAAAGTAAGCATCGCGATTAAGTATTTAGTACCCAAGCAATTAGTAAAGAATGGTCTGAAAGCCGGAGAAATCAAGATTGAAGAAGACACTATTCGCGACATTATTCGTTATTACTCACGCGAAGCTGGTGTGCGTAGTCTTGACAGGGAAATCGCAAATATTTGTCGTAAGGTGGTCAAGAAAATCCTGGATGATCCGTCCATAGAATCTATTGATGTTGTCCCTGAAAGTCTGGAAGATTTAATCGGGGTTCAGCGTTTTCGGTTTGGACGGGCAGAAGAAGAAGACAGGGTTGGACAAGTCACAGGTCTGGCATGGACTGAAGTGGGTGGCGACCTGCTAACCATAGAAACAGCCATTGTTCCGGGAAAAGGCAAGGCCACGAGAACCGGACAGTTGGGCGATGTCATGCAAGAATCAATCGAAGCGGCAATGACAGTGGTCAAGAGTCGCAGCGAAATGCTGGGGATTTCTTCTGATGTCTATAAGGATCATGATTTCCATATCCATGTCCCTGAAGGCGCAACACCAAAGGATGGGCCAAGTGCCGGTGGTGCCATGTGTGTATCTATAGTTTCTGCAATTACAGGGATACCGGTAAAGGCGAATGTTGCCATGACCGGTGAGATAACTTTACGTGGTGAGATATTGCCTATTGGTGGTCTCAAGGAAAAATTACTGGCGGCATTACGTGGTGGAATTGAAATAGTTCTCATTCCGAAAGAGAATGAAAGAGACCTTGTGGAGATTCCTGATAACATAAAAGAGAATTTAGACATTCGACCTGTAAGATGGATAGATGAAGTGTTCGAGGTTGCATTAAAAAGGATGCCTAAGATGCTCTCTGAAAATGATAAACCATCAAATCTGGTTAAGTCTGATGAAGTAATTTCAGGGTCAGGTAAGGATGTCGTCAGACCACACTAGATAAAAAAAGTAAATAAAATTGCCGTTTTCGGACCGATTCGCTTGACTGATATTTAACCGCTTGGTATAAAATCCGCGCTGGAAAAGAATCTTACCTAATTTATTGGAACACCTGATTTTACTGGCCCGCCGCTAGACTGCTAAGGGCTTTTTTTAATTCTTAAGGGGAACATATAATGAACAAAGCTGAATTAATTGAATCTATCGCCGACTCCGCTGATCTGTCAAAGGCATCTGCCGGACGTGCACTTGATGCTGCTATTGAAGGAATCACAAAAGCATTGAAAAAAGAAGACACCATTACCCTGGTTGGTTTCGGAACATTTTCTGTACGTCACCGTGCAGCAAGAATGGGTCGTAATCCAAGAACTGGTGAAGAGATTCAAATTAAGGCTTCAAAAGTACCAGGATTCAAGCCTGGCAAAGCGCTGAAGGATGCCATAAACAACTAAGGGCGCGCATCCCAAGAAGGGTGCTAACAAGTAGTACATCTGGGGGTGCTTAGCTCAGTTGGTAGAGCGTCGCCTTTACACGGCGAATGTCGGGAGTTCGAGCCTCTCAGCACCCACCAATAACAACTGGAGTGGTAGTTCAGTTGGTTAGAATACCGGCCTGTCACGCCGGTGGTCGCGGGTTCGAGTCCCGTCCACTCCGCCAATAGATTGCGGGCGTTCCCGTTGAAGGGTACGCCCGTTTTTGGTTTTAATAATGTCGTGTTTTGACATTGAATATTCTCACGCGAGAAAGACAGAAACGTGAAGTTTAAATTTTTGAAATTGTAAGAAAATAATTAGTCGAAATGTATAGGTAATACTGAATTATGTTGATGCAGAAAATTCGAAATTGGGCTACGGGATGGATTGCGGGTGCCATCATGGGATTAATAATAATCACCTTCGCCGTATGGGGAATTAATTTTGCCGATGGCGGTTCAGAACCAGTGGTCGCATCAGTGAATGGTGAAGACATCAAGCTGAGACAATTTCAACAGGCATACAGTAACTTCCGTGAGCAAATGCAAAAATACACTGGTAAGTCTCTTGCGCCCGCTGAAGAAGAAATATTAAAAAAACAGACCCTGGATAAATTAATTCAGGATGAAGTAATAAACCAGGCTGCGGTTGATAGTGGATTGCAAATTAGTAATGCAACAATCAGGAAAACAGTCAGAGATATTGATGTGTTTAGTGGTGAGAATGGATTCGATCGAGCTATCTATGAAAGGAGTGTAATGCAGCTAGGGATGACTTCAACTGCGTTCGAGCATCAACTACGTCTGGAACTGATGGCAAATCAACTACAGGGTGCGGTGACAAACAGTGCCTTCGTGTCCGAAAAAGAAGCGGTCTGGTTGACCAGAATTAGTAAGCAAACCAGAGATCTTTCCTATGTGATTTTGCCCGCAGATGATGTTAAGGATTCAATTGAGATAAGTGATGATGCAATTGAGGAATATTACAGTAAAACCAGTCAGGGATTAACAGAACCAGATCAGGTCAAGGTCGCCTATCTTGAATTATCAGTAGAGAAGTTGGCTGAAGGGATACAAGTGGTTGAGGAAGATGTGCGTATTTATTATGATAATAATAAAGACAAATATGATATCAAGGAACAACGGAAAATTAATGTGATTGATATAAAACTTTCACCTGAGGCTGATGATGCAGAGGTTGAAGTTGCAAGGAATAAGGCTGAAAAACTACGTGAATTAATTGTCTCGGGAATTTCATTCACAGAGATTGCCGAAAAGCATGATGATGGGTCAAAACCGGAAATACTGGTCAGTGAGCATGGTTTTCTTGCCAGAGGTGTCATGCCTGAAGAAGTTGATGAAATAGTGTTTAACCTGGACCAGGATGAGCTCAGTGTGGTTGAAAGGACAGACAGAGGCCTGCATATATTCAGAGTTGAAGACATCAAGGGTGGTACCAGGAACACATTCGAGAATTCCAGGGAAGTTATTGAAAAAGATTACAAAAGATCAGAAGCAGAATACAAATATTTTGATCTCGCCGATAAACTGGTCACACTGGCTTATGAACACTCTGATTCCCTGGAGGTCGCATCTGAGGAGATTGGAATTGAGATTCAGGAAAGTGACTTTTTCAGTCGGGATAGCGCAAATGAGTTATTCGCTGATGCAAAAATACTTGCTGCGAGTTTTAATCAGGAAGCAATAAAATCCGGTCAAAATAGTGATGCAATTGAACTGGATAATAATCATCTTGTGGTTTTACAGGTACTGGAATATTTACCCGCTGAGAAAAAATCTCTTGATGCTGTGAAAGAACAAATCACACAAATACTCAAGTCTGAGCAGGCAAGTAAAATTCAACAGGAAAAGGGCCGGGAAATTCTTCAACAGCTTAAGCAAGGTTCAGATCTCTCTCAGGTGGCCGAGACACTTGGCTTTGAGTGGAAACAGGCAGATGCTGTAAATCGTGATGATGTATCTGTGAACAGAAAGATATTGCGTACTGCATTTAAACTGGGGCAGCCGGAAGAAAATAGCTTTACATATGCAGGAACAGAGATCGGCAGGGAAGATTACGCTGTGGTTGCAGTTTCGAAGATTGGCTATCCACATTCATTGCTGGACGAAGATATTGATAAGACCAAAGCAATGTTACTTCAATCGAAGGCCAATGATGAATGGTCATCGGTTGTTGATGCATTAATGGACAGGGCCAGCACCAGTATTAATTCCAATAATCTCTAATTGGTATTTTCAACCTGAGTTTTTTAAAAGCATTCGAACAAGTGAAGCGTGAAAAGTGAAGTGGTTATAGGAAATTCTATGTATTTCACTCTTCACATTTCACGTCTTTAATCAGGTATGACTCTCTCAATAATCGCTGCGCCGGTACTGTCCCCCCAGACGTTGACAGTGGTTCGGAACCGATCCAGGAACCAGTCTACGGCCAGTAATAACCCTATTCCTTCCAGCGGAAGATTGACAGCGGTTAGAACAATCACCATCGTTACAAGTCCTGCCTGAGGGATGCCTGCCGCACCGATAGCTGCAAGCGTTGCCGTGATAAAAATAATCATCTGTTCCGTTACACCCATGCTATATCCATAAGCCTGGGCAATAAACATGACAGCCACGGCTTCATATAATGCCGTGCCATCCATGTTGACTGTGGCACCCAGTGGCAAGACAAACTTGACTGCGCGTTTGTCGACACCGGCCTCAATCGCACATTCCATTGTAATCGGCAGAGTTGCTGAAGAGCTGGCTGTGCCAAACGCGGTCAACAGTGCACGCATCATCTGTTTTAAATACGCCATGCCGTGATTACTAAACATACGTAGAATGCCAAATAAGAGTAGAGCGTGTATAAATAAACCGAGTATCACAGCAACACAATACCAGCCGACTGAAGTAATTTCGTTCCAGAAGGCCTGACCACCACCTGCAGCACCCAGTCGAGCAGCAATCAGGGCGAATATGCCAACAGGTGCCAGATACATAAGCCAGATAACGAGCTTCATCATGACTTCATTGAGCCCATCAAAAAAACGTATGACAGGTGTGCCTATTTCACCAATCGTTGTTAAGGCTGCCGCAAAGAAAAGGGAGAAGACTATTACCGGCAGTAACAGATTCTCGGCGGCGGCAGCCAACAGGTTTGGGTGAACCAGTGAAAGAATAATATCTGTAAAGCCGATACCTGTTTTTTCAGAGACTTTCTCCGGAACTACATTACTCAGTTCTGCAATACCACTGCCGGGCTGAATAAGATTGACAATGACCAGGCCTATTAGAACGGCAAGTGCGGTGGTTGAAGCATAATAGAGGATGGTCAGTCCTCCAACCCTGCCTAGTTTGCGGATATCCCCCATTGATGTCACGCCAGTGATGATTGCGGCGACTATCAATGGAACAATAGTCATCTTCAGGGCATTGAGGAACAGTGTGCCGAGCCAGCCGATGGCTAACATGGCTTCACCAAAATACCAGCCTGAGAATATACCACCGACAGCACCGGCGAGAATTGCCCAAAGCAGGGCGTTATTAGCTTGAAGTGACATTAATCTAGAATTATTAGCTCATGCCTATGGAGTTATATCCACAATCGACATAGGTGATTTCACCAGTGATGGCAGAAGCCAGATCTGAACACAGAAATGCAGCTACATTACCGACTTCATCGATGGTGACATTTCGGCGTAATGGCGAAGCTTCTTCGACATGATGCAGAAAGTCTCTTAAACCACTGATACCTGATGCGGCCAATGTTCTGATTGGGCCTGCTGAGACAGCGTTGACGCGTATATTCTCAGGACCAAGGCTGGAGGCCATATATCGCACATTGGCTTCGAGGCTAGCCTTGGCAACCCCCATCACATTGTAGTTAGGCATGGAGCGTACGGCACCGATATAAGTCAAAGTCAGCATGGCGCCATTCCTTCCTGCCATCATCGGCCTGGCAGCCTTGCCCAGGGCAGCGAAACTGTATGAGCTGATGTCATGGGCCATTAGAAAGCCTTCACGGGTAACACTGTCCATATAGCCACCTTCAAGCTGTTCTCTTGGTGCAAAAGCTGCCGAATGTATCAGGATATCAAGGCTATCCCAGTGTTTTGCCAGATCTGCATAGACTTTCTCGATCTCTGCATCGCTGCCGACATCACAGGGCATGGTGATTTCTGAACCCAGTTCAGCCGCAAATTTTTCAACACGACCCTTTAATTTGTCGTTTTGGTAGGTGAATGCCAATTCTGCACCTTCACGATGCATTGCCTTGGCAATGCCCCAGGCGATTGAACGGTTGCTGGCAACCCCGACAATTAAAGCGCGCTTACCTTTTAAAAAACTCATAGTTGAAATCCCATGGTTATAATTCTCTAGACTATTTAACAGAACCTGATTCCTCACAGGCCCTCAAAGTTTACAGAAATTGGGGTGACCTGAGAAATACTATATTTTATGCATTATAGTATGATCCTGTTTACTCAGGACAAGTTTTCAAACTCAGGACATGAACATTTAAATATGCCGGACGGAAAAACAATCATTTTTCACATTTTATTTTGAAACTGGATTAAATGTATATTGTTCATCGAATATTTTTGTTGCTTGCGTACAGCCTGATTTCAGCCTGTTCAGATTCATCATTGAATAATCCGTATCCAGCCGCAGAAAGTGGCAGCAATATTTATTACGATACATTTTCAGAAAGGCCCAAGCACCTTGATCCTGCAAGGTCATATAGCTCGAACGAATATATCTTCCTTGGGCAAATCTACGAATCACCCCTGCAGTATCATTTTCTAAAGCGGCCTTATCAACTAATACCTTTGACGGCAACTGAAATGCCTGTTCCTGTTTATCTGGATAGCGAAGGAAATGTCATCGACGAAAATGCACCATCGGAAGAAATAGCCAGGATAATTTACCGCATTACGATTAAACCGGGAATACTGTATCAACCACATCCAGCACTTGCCACAGGAAATACAGGTGATTACATTTATCACCATCTTGCAGAGAGTGATCTGGAAGGTGTCCATACACTGGCTGATTTCGTGGAAACGGGGACCAGAATATTAACCGCCGCAGATTATGTTTACCAGATCAAGCGCATGGCGCACCCGAAGATACACTCACCCATTGCAGGTTTAATGGGTCAGTACATTCTTGGTTTATCTGAACTCAGTGATGAGCTTGAAGAGAACTATAAAGAGTCGAATGTAGAGAAAGTAACTTATATTGATTTACGGGAATATGATTTTGAGGGAGCCAGGGTCATTGATGAAACAAGCTTTGAAATTATTCTGAAAGAAAAATATCCTCAATTTCTATATTGGCTTTCCATGTCATTTTTCGCCCCCATGCCCTGGGAGGCGGATCTGTTTTATTCACAAGCCGGGATGTCTGATCGGAATATCACCCTGAACTGGTACCCAATTGGCACGGGCCCGTTCATGCTGACTGAAAATAATCCGAATCGCCGAATGGTGCTCGACAGGAATCCAAATTTTCGTGGTGAAAGCTTTCCGGAAACAGGCGAGGAAAATGATGCGGCACTTGGTTTATTAGAAGACGCTGGCAAACCCATGCCTTTCGTTGACAAGGCAATCTTCAGTCTGGAAAAGGAATCAATTCCTACATGGAACAAATTTCTGCAGGGTTATTACGACACTTCGGGCATCGCCTCTGACAGTTTTGACCAGGCGGTACAATTTAATACTCAAGGTGAGGCAGCCTTGACCAAAGAGATGCAAGACAAGGAAATCCAGTTACTTACAGCAGTAACTACTTCGACCCACTATACCGGCTTTAATATGCGTGATGAAGTTGTTGGCGGAGAAAGTGAACGTGCCAGGAAATTAAGACAGGCCATTGCCATTGCCGTGGATTTTGAGGAATTTATCAGCATCTTTGCCAATGGTCGTGGTGTCTCGGCACAGGGGCCTGTGCCTCCGGGTATATTCGGGCATAAAGAAGGTGAAGCAGGCATCAATCCTTATGTTTATGACTGGGTCAATGGCAAGGCCAGGCGTAAATCTATAGATGTCGCGAAACAGCTTATGATCGAGGCTGGATATCCCGGTGGCAGGGATGTTGATACCGGGCAGGGTCTGGTACTTTATCTGGATACTCCTGCTGCGGGCCCGGGTAGCAAGGCAAATTTTGACTGGTTACGAAAACAATTTAACAAGTTGGGGATTACCCTGGTGATTCGGGCGACGGATTACAATCGTTTTCAGGACAAAATGTTAAAAGGCACGGCACAGATATACCAATGGGGATGGAATGCGGATTATCCGGATCCCGAGAATTTTATGTTCCTGCTTTATGGGCCCAATGCCAAGTATGGAATCAATGGTGAGAATGCTTCCAATTACAGGAACGAGGAGTTTGATCAACTGTTTGATCAAATGAAAAATATCAGTAATGGGGAAGAACGGCAGTTGATTATCGATCGGATGGTTGAAATTGTGCGAAGGGAATCACCCTGGTTGTGGGGATATCATCCCGTTGCATTTTCCTTACATCACAATTGGTATAAAAATGCCAAGCCAAACTTGATGGCGAATAACAAGTTAAAATATAAACGTATCGATCCAGTTACGCGCCAGGTACGGCGTGAAGCATGGAATCAGCCTGTCTGGTGGCCTGTAATATTGCTCATAATCATTTTCTGCCTGAGTATCATACCGGCGATTCGTTATCATAAACGCAGAGAAAGGTCGGCGGCATTATGACGGCATATATTATTCGTCGGTTTTTTTATGCTATTCCCATTTTAATCGGCGTCAATGTGATTACCTTTCTTTTATTCTTTGTCGTCAATACACCAGATGATATGGCGCGTATGCATCTGGGTCAGAAGCGTGTGACAGAACAGGCCATAGAAAAATGGAAGCACGAACGTGGATACGATAAGCCCGTGCTCTGGAATTCGGCAGCAGATGGCAGTGATAAAGTTACCAACACGATCTTCTTTCAAAACTCAGTGCGTTTATTTGTATTTGATTTTGGTCGTTCCGACAGCGGTCGGGATATTAGCTACGATATCAGTCAGCGTATGTGGCCCAGCCTTTCGATTACACTACCAGGTCTTTTCCTTGGCCTTTTAACCTACATTGCCTTTGGTCTGACACTATCATTTTTTCGCGCAACCTATCTCGATATTTGGGGGGTTGTGATCTGTGTGATGATGATGTCTATATCAGGTTTGTTTTACATCATTGGCGGACAATTTATTATCGGTAAATTATTTCATCTGGTTCCTATTTCCGGATATGACACCGGGCTCGACTCGATAAAGTTTATTATTTTGCCGGTACTGGTTGGCCTGGTTGGTGGTATCGGTTCCAGTACACGCTGGTATCGCACCATATTCCTTGAAGAAATGAATAAAGACTATGTCCGCACCGCCAGGGCAAAAGGTTTATCAGAAAGCATGGTCCTTTATCGTCATGTGCTAAGGAATGGGATGATTCCGATTCTCACCGGTGTGGTTGTTATCTTGCCATTGCTGTTTATGGGCTCATTGATTACTGAATCATTCTTCTCTATTCCGGGTCTGGGTAGCTATACCATCGATGCCATCAGTAGCCAGGATTTTGCCATCGTCAGATCCATGGTCTTTTTAGGCTCAGTGCTTTATATCATTGGTCTGTTGCTGACGGATATTTCGTACACACTGGTTGATCCTCGTGTCAGGTTGCAATAAGTGATGCCAGTATTATTCATTACAGATGCGCTTATATTATTATTGCTGATAATGGTGTTCAGTTTTGTCTGGTATGCACGTGGGCAGGAACATCTCCGGGCACCCTGGAGAATTGTCGCAAGCAACCCAATGGCCATGGCATCTGCAGTAATATTGTTTTTCTATCTTCTGATTGGCTTAAGCGATTCAATTCATTTTCATCCAAGACTTGAGAGCGTGAACCATCAACAGGCAGAGGTTTCAACGCAGGCAATTTATTCAACAGAAGTATTAAGTTTGCTTGATGTCGCAATCGCTCATTTGCGGGAGCAGGATGAAAAAACCTATTCTGCTCCCTTTGCCTCACATGCTTATTCCAAAGAAGCTATTGAACTGGCAGACGGATCGACAATACGTGAATATCCCCGCCTGCAGCATGGTGGTGCACATCTGTCTGATCCTGAGCAAGAGAGAATGACTGACATCACCCTGAAGTCACTTATGGGATTATTTTATGGTTTGATAATCTGGTGCCTTGTTTCAGCGGCCATTATTTTCACTGTTAAGTGTCGTAGAAACAGCTCATTTAAGGATGTCTTCCACAGTATGCTCAAGCAGGGTGACGTTCCCTGGAAGCTTATTCATCTCACCCTGGGTATTGTGCTTGTTACCCTGACTGTCGCACTGACGCTTTCAAATTATTATCATATTTTTGGCACGGACAAGATTGGGCAGGATGTCTTTTACCAGGCACTGAAGAGTGTCAGAACCGGCCTGGTCATTGGTACATTGACGACACTGGTGATGTTACCCTTTGCCGTATTAATGGGCCTGATGGCGGGCTATTTTCGTGGTTGGATAGATGATGTGATTCAATATCTCTATACCACACTCAGTTCTATTCCCGGTGTTTTATTGATTGCAGCAGCGATCTTGATGTTGCAGGTTTATATGGCAAATCATGCGGATGATTTTGTCAGCCTGGAACAACGTGCAGACATGCGTCTATTATTTCTCTGTATCATTTTGGGGATTACCAGTTGGACAGGGCTTTGCCGAATGCTAAGAGGCGAGACCATGAAGCTGAGAGAGGTCGATTATGTACAGGCCGCGCAGGCCTTTGGTGTGGGTGATTTCACCATCATACTGCGGCATTTATTACCGAATGTGATGCATATTGTAATGATTTCAATCGTACTGGATTTCAGTGGCCTGGTACTGGCCGAGGCTGTGTTGTCTTATATCAACATCGGTGTCGATCCAAGCATGCATAGTTGGGGCAATATGATCAATAGTGCCCGCCTGGAAATGGCGCGGGAACCCATTGTCTGGTGGTCATTAGCAGCTGCCTTCGTTTTTATGTTTGTTCTGGTACTGGCTGCCAATCTGTTTTCTGATGCAGTACGTGATGCCTTTGATCCAAGGATGGATGCACATGCAATTCTGATAACAAGGTCACCTGACAAAAGTTTTGCATTCCATTCAGCCGGATCAAGTATGTCTGTGAAGGACTGGTCACATTTCAAAAGTGCAAATCCTGCGTATCCACCTGGTCTTCTTAACATCCCCGTGTTGAATCCCTGCACTGGTGTTGGAAAATCATCAGGATTTTCAACACATTCATCACAGGATTCATTCACCTGCATTGACAGGAAGGGAAGGAATGCAAGAAATAAAATTTTTCTATTTTGTTCCATTTCTGGTCTTTGTTTTAAATTTAAAATAATTGAATTGTACAATCATCACATTGTGTTTATTGGTCACAGTTGACTTCATCAACATCACATATCTGAACAACTGTGACACGTGGTTTGAACATTCGTGTTCCGCTC
>JAIVVP010000013.1:0-15704 GCA_049189775.1 Gemmatimonadota bacterium
CAGGACCATCTTGACAAACATATGAATGATTTATCTGGCAATGCCCACATTTTCCGACTCCACACTTCATCCGTCGTTCTAAGGATAAATATAAATTTTCCATAGGTGGCGATAAGCTCACCATTACTGATGTTAAGTTGCCCGAAGGTAAGTTGAAGAACGATCCGGATTTCGGAAGTGTCTGGGTAAATTATCATAATGTTGACGCACAGCTGACAATCCAGGGAAATGAAGCTGCTGTATCTACTGCAGAATTGCTTGTTAATTATCAGGGTTGTAAGGAAGACGTTCTGTGTTACCCGCCGATAAGCAAGACACTGCCAATCAATTTGATCACGAGTGCGGCCGCCCAGACCAGTGCAGCAGAAGATGGTTCTTCTGTAGCAGAACCAGGGACAAAACAACTCTCTGAACAGGATACGATCACTGAACACCTGACAGATGGTGCTTTTCTACAAAATATCATTATCTTTTTTGGCTTTGGTCTTTTGCTGGCATTGACGCCATGTGTGTTTCCGATGATACCTATCCTGTCCGGCATTATTGTTGGGCAGGGCAGCAGAATAACTACCCTGCGTTCGTTTTATATATCACTGACCTATGTGATTGCCATGGCGTTGACCTACGCAATTCTGGGGGTAATTGCCGGATCATTTGACCTGAATCTACAAGCTGCATCACAAAATATATGGGTCATTACTGCATTCAGTGTGGTGTTCGTTTTGCTGGCTTTATCAATGTTTGGTTTTTATGAATTACAGTTACCAGCCAGTTGGCAAAACAGGCTATCAGGAGTGAGCGGCAAGCAAGGAGGAACATTGCATGGTGTCGCAGTCATGGGCGTATTGTCCGCCATCATTGTCGGGCCCTGTATTGCGCCACCCCTGGCCGGAGCATTACTTTATATAAGTCAGACGGGCGATGCAGTGCTTGGTGGCTCAGCATTATTTGCCATGGGGCTGGGCATGGGTGTGCCCTTACTAGCGATTGGAACTTCAGCAGGTAAATTATTACCCAAAGCAGGAGCCTGGATGGAAACCATCAAGCACATTTTTGGTGTATTGATGTTAGCTGTGGCCGTCTGGTTTATGGAGCGTGTATTACCGGGATCCCTGGCCCTGGCTTTATGGGCATTATTATTTATTGTCACGGCTATTTATATGGGGGCACTGGATAGATCCGAAAGACAATCAAAATGGCAAGGCTTATGGCGCGGCCTCGGACTGGCGATGCTTGTTTATGGAATATTATTAATGATTGGTGCTGCCAGTGGCGGCAATAATATGTTTAAGCCTTTGCAAGGTTTGGTGAGTACAGACAGGACAGGGGAAGTCAGATCCAGCACATTACCTTTCCAGACGATCAAAGGCATAGATGGATTGCAGACTGTTCTGGATCAAGCCGCCAGTGAAGATAAATATGTCATGCTGGATTTTTATGCTGACTGGTGTATTACCTGTAAGGAAATGGAGCACAAGACATTTACAGATCCAGGAGTTCATCAAATGCTGAGTGATGTCATCTTGTTACAGGCGGATGTCACAGCAAATGATGAGCTTGATAAAGCCTTGCTGAAAAAATTCAGTTTATATGGGCCTCCAGCCATTCTTTTTTTCAATAAGCAGGGAGTCGAAGAAAAATCATATCGGCTGGTTGGCTTCATGAAGATAGAAGATTTTTTGAAGCATATAAATGAAGTGATTAGTGAATAAATGAAACGGGGAACATTAATAACAGGCTGCATAGTGGTGAGTTGTTTTTTTGCCGGAATTTTTCTTGCAGAATATATTCGTTCTAATAAACAAGTTGAGAACCTGCCTCCTTCGCTACAATCATATACGCAAGACCTGACGGGCAAGCCATCCCCTGGTTTTAGTTTGATGGATGTGTCAGGGCAATCGCGAAATGTTTCCGAGTGGCAAGGTAAGGTCCTGGTGATTAATTTCTGGGCGACCTGGTGTCCACCATGCCTGGAGGAAATTCCCCATTTTATTAATTTGCAGGACAAATATGGTGATCAAGGCCTGCAATTTCTGGGTATAGCACTCGAAGGTGTGGACGATGTCACGAGTTTCGCAAATAGACTCGGAATTAATTATCCACTACTGGTTGGTGAACAGGAGGTGATCAAGCTGGCGGGTAAATTAGGCAATCGCATTGGTGGCTTGCCCTACACAGTGATTCTTGATCGAAGCGGCATCATCAATTTTATCAAGGTAGGTCCATTGTCCGTCTCAGAGGCAGAGGAAGTAATTACTTCACTATTATAAAAATCTGTATCAATTGGGCCATTTGTAAGGCGTTTTAATTTCAGCAAACATCTCGAAACAGTCATTAATTCCTGCTAACATGCTGGAAACTGCATTGAAATCTCAAGAAGTGAGCTTAGGAATCAAGAATGGCTAATATACTCGTGCTGCATGGCCCAAATCTTAATATGCTGGGCATTCGTGAACCCGAAGTTTACGGTACCACCACATTAAAAGAGATCGATGAACAGATTAAATTGTTCGCTGATTCGGCGGGGCACAAATTGGTCAGCTTTCAAAGTAATGCCGAGCATGAGCTGATTGACCAAATACAACTGGCAAAAACCAAAGGCATCGATTTTATCATTATCAACCCTGGTGCATTTACCCATACCAGTGTTGCGATACGTGATGCTTTTCTCAGTGTCAGTATTCCGTTTATTGAGATTCACCTGTCTAATGTATTTGCGCGTGAGGAGTTCAGAAAACAATCTTATCTGTCTGATATCGCCATTGCAGTTGTGAGCGGTATGGGTGCATTTGGTTATGAAGTTGCGTTACAGGCAGCTGAGCAATTTCTTGAGAAGGCTGAGCTTGATGCAGAAAAACGTGAAGAAGAGACATTATAAAGAGAACATTAAGTAAGAGGCCACAAAAAAATCAAGATCATCAGGATGAATTAATGGATATCCGTAAAGTAAAAAAACTTATCGAATTATTACAAGAGTCAGGCATCTCCGAAATTGAGGTGCATGAAGGCGAAGAATCTGTTCGTATCACCAGCCATCACATGACCAGTGCGCCTCAAACAGTTGTGCAAGTGCCCCAGGCTAATGTTCAGGCACCAGTGATGATCCCGCAAACTAGCGCACAGGGAAACGTTGATCCTGCACTCATGCAGAATGCACCGGAAACACCTTTACCTGCTGCAGATGAGGGGCACATCATCAAGTCACCGATGGTAGGAATCTTTTACTCATCATCCTCACCTGATACTCCTGGCTTTGTAGAAATCGGTCAAACAGTGGAGAAGGGCGATATCTTATGTATCATCGAAGCTATGAAAATCATGAATCAGATTGAAGCGGATGTCACCGGTGTGGTCAGTAAAGTCTACGTTGAAAATGGTGAGCCCATTGAATATGGACAGCCATTGTTTGCTATCAAGTAATCTTCTTGAAGATTAGAAATCCAGTTAAGCAGAATAATTATAATTCGTAGAAATTTTCTTTAGAAAAATCATGCTTGAAAAAATTGTTATAGCCAATCGTGGCGAAATCGCACTTCGCATACTTCGTGCCTGCAGAGAACTGGGCATTAAAACAGTGGCTGCCTATTCCGAGGCAGACAGGGAACAAAAGCACGTATTTCTTGCAGATGAATCAGTCTGTATAGGTCCAGCAGCCTCAACTGAAAGTTATCTTAATATTCCTGCGGTGATTAGTGCCGCTGAGGTAACCGATGCGGTGGCCATACACCCTGGCTATGGTTTTCTTTCAGAAAATGCTGATTTTGCGGAGCGGGTTGAGCAAAGCGGTTTTATTTTCATTGGCCCTCGAGCAGAAACCATTCGCATTATGGGAGACAAGGTTTCTGCGATTGCGGCCATGAAAGAAGCAGGTGTGCCATGTGTGCCTGGCTCTGATGGTCCTATTACTGAAAATTCAGAAAATGTTTTTCAGATTGCGCGAGATATTGGTTATCCGGTCATCATCAAGGCGTCTGGCGGCGGTGGTGGACGGGGTATGCGCGTGGTAAACAGTGAGGCAGCATTAAAGAATGCGATTTCACTGACCAAATCTGAAGCAGCAACGACCTTTGGCAATGACATGGTTTACATGGAAAAATATTTACAGCATCCAAGACATATTGAGATCCAGGTGTTGGCAGATGAGCATGGCAATGTTATCCATCTTGGGGAACGTGATTGTTCCATGCAACGTCGGAATCAAAAGGTTATCGAAGAAGCACCGGCACCGGGGATCACAGAAGAAATCAGGAACACCATTGGAGCGAGTTGTGTCGAAGCCTGTCATCGTATTGGTTATCGTGGTGCCGGAACCTTTGAATTCTTGTATGAAAATGGCAATTTCTATTTCATCGAAATGAACACACGTGTCCAGGTGGAGCATCCAGTCACTGAATTAGTTACAGGCGTCGATATTGTCAAGGAACAATTACGGATTGCTAATGGTGACAAGCTGACTTACAGACAGGAAGATATCCAGATCAGGGGCCATGCAATTGAATGTAGGCTCAATGCCGAGGATCCGGAAACCTTTATGCCTTCGCCCGGAACCATTGAGCATTATCACCCACCAGGTGGGCCGGGTGTGCGTGTCGATACGCATGTCTATCAAGGTTACAAAGTGCCACCGTATTACGATTCCATGATTGGTAAATTAATTGTCCACAGTGAGGATCGTAATCTGGCCTTAAGGCGTATGTCGATGGCACTATCAGAAATTATTATCGACGGGATTAAAACCAATATACCGCTACACCAGAAACTGGTCACCAATGCCGCATTCATGGCAGGCGGAACGGATATTCATTATCTGGAAGATGAGTTGGGTTTAAAATAATTAAGGGCAGCTCTATTAATTCATGGATAAGCGTATTAAGTTCAAAATGTCCAATAGCTGCGTCGCCTACAAGGATGTAGGCGAGGGGCGCGAGCAGGAGCGGAAGCTTTGCTAAGCAATTGCAATAGAACAGCTATTACAATCACTTATCGCCTTGTTCTTGAACATTTTGATTCTCAATACATCTTACCCAGAATCAATAGAGTTGCCCTGTCCCTGACATGCCCTGGCTGCAGCTGACACTGGAAAGTGATCCTGGAAGTGCTGAGCAGTTATCAGAACTACTCGAAAAATTCGGCGCCGTTTCCATCAGCATGACGGCAATGAGCGATGAAAAAATATTTGGCCAGGCTATAGAAAAAGATCCGGTGTTGTGGCAACAAACACGCATCATCGCCCTGCTTCATGAAGATACTGATCTGGATACACTGCTCGTTTGTCTGCGTAATCGTGTTGGTGAAGGCAAGATTGGCAAGCATGAAATATCAATGCTGGAAGATCGTGATTGGGTCAATGAATTTAAATCTGCTCACGGTGTAAAAGTATTTGCGGATCGTTTATGCGTTTGCCCCAGCTGGTGTGAGCTCCCACGAGATGATATTCCCCACATTATTCTTGATCCAGGCCTGGCTTTTGGTACAGGCACCCATGAAACAACCGCTGCCTGTCTTGAATGGTTGGCCGAAAACAACATCAAAGGCAAAACCGTGATTGATTTTGGCTGTGGCTCTGGCATTTTGGCACTGGCCGCCGTCAAACTGGGTGCAGAAAAAGTCTATGCTGTCGATATTGACCCGCAGGCGTTACAAGCCAGTGAAGCAAACGCAAAAAGAAATGGAATTACTGATCGTCTGGTCATTGCACATGCTGATGATATTCAGCTGCCTGAGGTGGATATTCTGCTGGCAAATGTCTTGTTGAATCCACTACAGGAGTTGGCCAGTCTATTTTCAGAGCTGGTACTCCCTGCTGGTGATCTGGTGTTGTCGGGTTTATTGTCGACCCAGGCTGAGGAATGTTTGGAGGCATACCAAAGCTGGTTTAATATGGACGAGCCTGTATTCAAACAAGAGTGGTCCTTGCTGCACGGAACAAGAAAATGAGTACTCAAAATGCCCAGTAAAATAGTCTTATAAAAATACTCCTGTAATCAAGATTAATGCAAAATTCAAAATCACCGTCGCTAGCTAGAGGGATGTTCACCTCTTGCCCCAATTGCCAGAAACAATTCCGTATTCAAGCCTCGCAATTATCTATTGCCGATGGCCAGGTCAAGTGTGGTGTGTGTGATCATGAATTCAGTGCGCTTTCTCGTCTGAGCGATGTGCCCCTGACTCTTGAACAGATGAATTACGAATTTGATTATGAACCTGAAGAAAATCCAGTGGCAGAAGAAGAACTGGGGGAAGAACCTGAATTTGAAATTTTTGAACAAGCCAGGACAGACGAAGCTAGCCCAGAAGAAATAAAACCAGATGAAACAGACACTCTGAGTGAATTTCCGGATGAGATTCTTGGTGACATTCCTGATGAATTACGTGAAACCCTGCCAGTGAAGCGTAGCCTTTTAGCAACATTAAGTTGGGCGTTTGGCGCATTGTTGCTGTTAATCATTATCGTTGCACAGCTGGCCTGGTTTAATCGTGATGAATTATTGCTGCGCTATCCGCAGCTGGATCCCATCGCCAGAGAAATCTGTGATCGTTTGCAGTGTGAAATACTCAGATACAAGGATATTAGCTCAATCAAGCTGCTGAACCGCGATGTGCGCAGTCACCCGTTGTACGAAGGCAGTCTGCTGGTGAATGCGACCATGGCAAATAAATCGGAAACAATTCAGCCGTTTCCAAGGATTCAGCTTGCCTTGTTTAATCCTGGTGGTGAAGTGATCGGTTACAGGGAATTCAAACCAGAAGAGTATCTGGATGACAGTATTGATATTCCGGCGGGAATGATGCCGGAATTACCAATTCACTTCGTGTTAGAGGTGGGTGGGCCAACGGAAGGCGCAGTCAGTTTCGAATTTCATTTTCTCTAATCATCTGCAACCCTTCATGCTATCATTCTGCTTCCAGTCAAAATAACCGCCAAAAAAAATTAGAAGCGGTCAGGATATGAGATTAGGTCCATATACACTCGACAATAATTTGTTGCTTGCCCCTATGGCAGGAGTTACAGATAAACCATTTCGACAGCTATGCAGAATGTATGGTGCGGGTCTTGCCGTGTCCGAAATGGTGGCCTCCGATCCAGCACTCTGGAATACAAAAAAATCACAGTTAAGATTGAATCATTATGAGGAAGAGAGCCCTCGCGCGGTGCAGATTGTCGGCGCGGATCCACAGGCAATGGCAAACGCAGCCAGGCATAATGCTGACCTCGGTGCACAGATCATTGATATCAATATGGGTTGCCCGGCCAAAAAAGTCTGTAATGTATTTTCTGGCTCAGCGCTGATGCAGAATGAGATGTTAGTCACAAAGATACTGGAAAGCGTTGTCGATGCGGTTGCTATACCGGTTACACTGAAGATACGGACAGGCTGGAACAAAGAAAATAAAAATGCAGTGAAGATTGCCAGGATTGCAGAAGATTCAGGCATTCAAATGCTGACGGTTCATGGCAGAACCCGTGCCTGTGGTTTCAAAGGTGACGCGGAATATCAGACGATTAAGCAGGTAAAAGATCAAGTTTCAATTCCCGTGATTGCCAATGGCGATATCACAACGCCGGAAAAAGCCACAGCCGTTTTAGATGCAACCGGAGCAGACGGCATCATGCTAGGGCGGGCTGCATTGGGAAATCCATGGATATTCAATGAGATTACTCATTTTCAGAAGACGGGCGTTCATTTATTGAGACCGACTAATGATGAGATTCAGCAAGTTATTTTGCAGCATTTAACTGGTCTTTATGAATTATACGGTGAACATACAGGCGTACGTGTCGCACGGAAGCATGTTGGATGGTATAGCAGGCATCTTGAAAGCGGTGAAATATTGCGCAGCAGGGTAAATAAAACGGAGAGCGTCGAAAGACAATTGCTTGTGATTAATAATTATTTTAATGCGATAAATAATGGGGAAGCATTGGCAGCATGATGGCTAAATCTGGTGGTAAAAAGGCACCACAAAAAAAACAAATCAAAAAATCTGCTGAGTCTATCTACCACTGTGTAGAAAATGCCCTGGATATCTACTTCGAAGATCTGGACGGTCATGATCCAGCGAATATCTATGAACTTGTGTTATCCCAGACTGAAAAACCCATGCTTGAGGTCGTTCTCAGGCAGGCGCAGGGAAATATTACAAAATCAGCGGAAATGTTAGGCATGAACAGGGCTACTTTACGTAAAAAATTAAAAAAGTACGATCTGGAATAAGACGTTAGCGTTTATTCAGATATCATTAGCTTTATTTCAGGACCAGCCACAAATGAACAAAATCAAACGAGCACTTATCAGCGTTTCTGATAAAACCGGCATCGTCGAATTCGCCAGTCAGCTGGCAAGCCGTGACATCATCATATTATCTACAGGTGGCACTGCCAGTCTTCTTGCTGAGAATGACATTGAGGTGGTTGAGGTCTCGGATCACACAGGCTTTCCTGAAATTATGGATGGCAGGGTCAAGACATTACATCCTAAAATTCATGGTGGCTTGTTAGGTCGGCGCGGCAAAGACGATGCAGTCATGGCAGAGAATGATATTGACCCTATCGATCTGGTCGTGGTTAATCTATATCCCTTTGAATCAACAGTGAGTAAGGCTGATTGCACATTAGCTGATGCCATTGAAAATATTGATATCGGTGGACCAACCATGTTGCGTTCAGCAGCAAAGAACCATGCCTGGGTAGGCGTTGTTGTCGATGCCAATGATTATGAAAACGTCATTAATGAAATTGATACTAATGAGGGGTCGTTGACTGATGCCACACGCTTTTCTCTGGCACAAAAAGTATTTGCGCATACCGCGAATTATGATGCCAATGTCTCAAATTATCTGGGTGCTATTTCCACAGATGGTGTGGATCTCGATTATCCACTGACATTTTCTGTACAGTTCCAAAAACTTCAGGACATGCGTTACGGTGAGAACCCACATCAAAGCGCCGCATTCTATGGACAGGCAAATCCACCCGCGGGGACGCTTGCCAGTGCAAAACAATTACAGGGCAAGGCACTTTCCTATAACAATATCGCCGATACGGATGCCGCACTTGAGTGCGTATTGTCTTATCAGGAAGTTGCCTGTGTGATCGTGAAGCATGCAAATCCTTGCGGTGTTGCTGTGGGTGAAAATGTTCTGCAGGCCTATGAACGCGCCTATCAGACGGATCCGACTTCTGCCTTTGGTGGCATCATTGCATTTAATCGTCCGCTTGATGCAGAAACGGCCAGGGCCATCATTGATCGGCAATTTGTCGAAGTCATTATCGCGCCTTCTATCAGCCAGGAGGCACTGGATATAGTTTCTGCCAAAGAGAATATTCGTGTTCTTGAAGCCGGTGAACGAGAGCATGCGATACAGCAGTTGACCATGAAACGGGTCAGTGGTGGCCTACTGATACAGGATAATGATCAAGGTATTATTGAAAGAGGCGATCTGAAGATTGTTAGCAAACGCCCACCGACAGAAAAAGAAATTGAAGATCTGCTGTTTACCTGGAAGGTCGTAAAATATGTAAAATCGAACGCGATCGTTTATGCCAAAGACAAACAAACAATTGGCGTAGGTGCAGGTCAAATGAGCCGGGTATACAGTGCACGCATAGCCGCGATCAAGGCAGAAGATGAAGGTCTGGTGGTCAAAGGAGCAGTGATGGCATCAGATGCCTTTTTTCCATTCCGGGATGGTATCGACTCAGCCGCGAAGGTAGGTGTGACGGCCATAATTCAACCCGGTGGTTCCATGCGCGATGAGGAAGTGATTGCTGCTGCGGATGAAGCTGATATGGCAATGGTCTTTACCTCTATGCGCCATTTCCTCCATTGATTTTAAGCCCTCATATTTGTGCGGATACTTCGTTGCTCCACTTTTTGCGGTTCTCATTTATATTTATAAACTCCGATCCTCAAAAGTTTCGCGCCTCGTCTGCGCACAAATATGAGGGCTTAAAAAGGAGTGTTAAACTGGACACAACACTGCAATATCTCAAATAAAATTGATCTTTTTTATAATTATTAATAAGTAATATAAATATTCCGAAATATTCAATGGCAATGAAGATTCTTATTGTAGGTGGCGGAGGTCGGGAACATGCACTGGCATGGAAGGCTGCACAATCAGAAAAAGTTGATACGGTTTTTGTTGCACCGGGGAATCCCGGGACTGCGAGTGAAGATAAAGTAAGTAATGTCGATATTGGTGCTGAAGATATTTCAGCACTGAAAACCTTTGCCGAAAGTGAAGCAATAGATCTGACGATTGTTGGCCCGGAAAATCCTCTGGTCGATGGTATTGTTGATGAATTCCAGCAAGCTGGATTGCCCTGTTTTGGCCCCTCAAAAGATGCAGCAATTCTTGAAGGTTCGAAGTCCTTCAGTAAAGATTTTTTGCAACGTCATAATATTCCCACCGCTGAATACCAGGTCTTCACCGAGGTCGATCCCGCAAAAGCATACGTAAAAGAAAAAGGTGCGCCGATTGTGGTCAAGGCGGATGGCCTGGCTGCCGGCAAAGGCGTCATTATTGCAATGACAGAAAATGAAGCCATTGTAGCTATTGAGGATATGTTGGCCGGAAACAAATTTGGTGATGCCGGACATCGTGTGGTGATTGAAGAATTCATGCAGGGTGAAGAGGCCAGTTTTATCGTCATGTCGGATGGTAAAAATATTCTGCCGTTGGCGAGCTCACAGGATCACAAGGCAAGAGATGAAGGTGATGCAGGGCCCAATACAGGAGGTATGGGTGCATATTCTCCAGCCCCCGTGATAACGGGAGAGATGCATGACCGTATTATGCGAGAAGTCATTGAGCCTACAATTAGTGGGATGGTCAAAGAAGGGCGTGAATATGTCGGGTTTCTCTATGCGGGGGTCATGATAACCGCAGATGGCACACCCAGGGTGCTGGAATTTAATTGCCGTTTTGGCGATCCGGAAACGCAACCCATTATGATGCGCCTGAAAAGTGATCTGATTGAGCTATGTCAGGCAGCATTAGATGGAAAATTAAATGAAGTAACAGCAGACTGGGATGAGCGTGCCGCCCTGGGTGTTGTCTTGGCATCGGCAGGTTATCCTGCCAGTGCCAGTAAGGGTGATGTGATTTCAGGCTTGACTAATGATTTCCCGGAAGGTACGAAGGTCTTTCATGCCGGGACAGCACAGCAAGATAATGCTGTGGTCACAGCAGGCGGACGTGTTTTGTGTGTTACGGCGCTTGGTGAAACGGTGTCACAGGCTCAAGAATCAGCTTATCAGGCAGTAGCAAAGATCAGCTGGGATGGGATGTTTTATCGTAAGGATATTGGGTATCGTGCAATAAACAGGGCGCTATAAACAGGACAAGCGGTAAATAATTCTAGTTATCCCCACCATCCCAGGACAGAAAATTTTTCAGCAGGGTTAAGCCTGCGTGCTGACTTTTTTCAGGGTGAAATTGTGTGGCGAAGACATTATCTCTGGCCGCTGCCGAAGTAAATTCCCTTGCATAGCTTGTTTTTGCCGCACAATCCTCCTCATTTTCTACTTGCACGTAGTAGCTGTGGACAAAATAAAAGCGGGCACCATCTTCAATATCCTTCCATAAAGGGTGGGGCTTTTGTTGATTTACCCGGTTCCAGCCCATGTGCGGTATCTTGCAAACATCACCATGTTCATCTTTGACATTATCCGGGAAGCGAACAACTTTGCCGGGGATGATGCCCAGCCCCTTAACACCACCATCCTCATCGCTTTCCTGCATCAAAGATTGCAGACCCAGACAAATTCCCAGGAAAGGTTTGTTGTTAATGCATTCCTTAATTACTTCATCAAGACCAGATTCCTTAAGACTTTTCATGCATTGACCCACAGCACCCTGCCCCGGGAAGACGATTCGATCAGCCGCGAGGATCTCTTGACGTTGATCAGTGACGAGGATGTCATGTTGATTGTCCGCGACAAACTCAAGGGCTTTGGCGACGGAGCGTAGATTACTGGTACCGTAATCAAGGACAGCGATTTTACTCATGGTATGGCTATGAACATGAACTTCGGATTATAAGGTGCCCTTGGTAGAAGGCAGTATGCCCTCCATTCTCGGATCAGGTTCCACGGCCATGCGCAGAGCGCGACCGAAGGCCTTGAATATGGTTTCGGCAATGTGATGTGCATTGCGTCCCTTGAGGTTATCAATATGCAAAGTCACCATGCCATGATTGACAAAGCCCTGGAAAAACTCGAAAAGCAGATCCAGATCAAAATCTCCTACCCGCGCGCGCGGATATTCAGCAGAATATTCCAGGCCAGGCCTGCCGGAACAATCCAGAACCACTCGTGACAGGGCTTCATCCAGGGGGACATAGGCATGTCCATATCTGCGGATCCCTTTTTTATCAGCCAATGCTTCTGCAAAGGCCTGACCTAATGTAATGCCCACATCCTCTACAGTATGATGCGCATCAATCTGAAGATCGCCTTTAGCCTTGATGGTTAAATCAAACATGCCATGTCGAGCGACCTGATCCAGCATGTGCTCAAGAAAAGGCACGCCTAACTCAAGATTTGCCTTACCTGTTCCATCGAGATCAATGCTGACTTCAATTTGAGTCTCATTGGTTTTCCGCTTAATTGTTGCGCTTCTATTACCCATTACTCTTATAATGCCCATTATCCTGAAAAATTAGAGGTGATAGGATAACCTCTTGGCTCAATACTTGCCATCCTGTGCCAGAATAAATAGACACAAAATAGTGACCTGAATAAATACACTGATGATTAAATTTGCCGTGGGAAATCCGGATTGCATACATGATTGAGATCGAAGCTATACGCAGCTATTTGCTTGGCCTACAAAATGACATTACAGATGCTTTGTGTGATCTGGATAGTGCCCTGGAGTTACAAGAGGACGAGTGGCAAAGAGAAGAAGGTGGTGGTGGGCGTAGTCGCGTCATGCGCGATGGGGACGTCTTTGAGCAGGCAGGCATCAATTTCTCTCACGTTTTTGGTGACGAACTACCAGCGTCAGCCACTGCGCATCGTCCCGAACTAGCGGGGAGAAAATATCAGGCGCTTGGTGTTTCGTTAGTAATTCATCCAGTCAATCCCTATGTGCCGACGACGCACATGAATGTGCGATTCTTTATTGCCCAGAAAAAAAGTATGAAGAAAAAAGATAATGATCCCATCTGGTGGTTTGGTGGCGGTTTTGACCTGACCCCCTATTATGGCTTTGAAAAGGATGCGAAACATTGGCATGCCACTGCAAAAAATGCATGTGTTGAATATGGAGAGGATATTTATCCCCGCTATAAAAAATGGTGTGACGATTATTTTTATCTGAAACACAGACAGGAGGCGCGAGGCATAGGGGGCCTGTTTTTTGATGACTTGAATGAATGGGAATTTGATAAATGTTTTGCTTTCATGCGTAGTATTGGCGATGCATTTCTTCCGGCATATGTACCGATTGTCGAGCGTCGGAGAGATATTGAGTATGATGAACAACAACGACAATTTCAGTTATATCGACGTGGGCGCTATGTCGAATTTAACCTGGTCTATGACAGAGGCACCTTGTTTGGTCTGCAGTCTGGAGGCAGGACCGAGTCCATCCTCATGTCACTACCACCCCTGGTACGCTGGCAATATGACTGGCAGCCAGAGCCGGGAACCCCGGAAGCTGAACTCTACGAAAAATTTCTGAAACCCAGAGAATGGATTTAGTGAACTTATGATTAAGTCCTAAAATACATTGAGTCGTCATTCTGGCGCATGCCAGAATCTAGTCAAAACAATAATTTACTCGGCTTTGTCTGGAAAACTTGTTCCTGACGTTTTCTACCGCTTACTTCCTTGTAAACGTCCTGAGTCGCTCTCGGTCTCTGTTCCAGACTCGACTCTACCGATTACTTCCATGTAATCGTACCTCCTGCACCCTAGCAGTCGTGGATGCTGGTATTCACCAGCATGACGAAGTGCGTACTTGATTAGAGGTTCCTTAGTTAACTAAATAATTGAATAATTGTTTCTATAGATAGAAATAATTTTAAATCCTGACCAGGATATTCAGCAAATCCATAGCTCTCATAAAAGGATTTTGCCTTTTCATCTAATAAATCAACAATAATAATTTTTATGCCCATTTCATTTGAAGTTAAATAAATACGTTTTAAGGCGTTAAATAATAATCGTTCACCCAGTCCGGTTTTTTGCATTTTTAAATCTACAGCCAGTCTGGATAATCTAACGGCAGGTATTGGGTATCTGGGTAATTGTTTCGTAATGTTCTCAGGCAGGTCTTCACATTCAACCGAAGCAGAATTTATTGAGTAGAACCCATGAATTAATTTATTTCTATCTACTGCAACAAAAGTTCTTGAAATATTTTTCAGGTCATTTTGTCTGGCATATCGAAGCAGATAGTTATTTAGTGAATCAACTCCACAATCAAACTGATCTCTTAAATGTTCTTTTTTAAGGAGCTCAACCTTGAGCATAATTTTTCCTGAATTTTAAATGATTAGCGAATTTCTTCAGAATGATATTTATCTGCTGCACGACGAAGCTTGGCATTAGGAGCAGGGGGATTGGACAGGACATTGAGCAAGGCATCGCGTGCCTCATTGTTCAGAACGATACGTTCTTGTTGCTCAATTAATCTGGTCGCTCTTTCGCGCGCAGCTTCAATCACAAAAGCAGACATGGTCGTGCCCGAAACTTCTGCGGCACGTGCAACCAGGGACTTGATTTCAGTGCTAATACGTAAATCAAATCGTTCGTCTTTTGTTTGGCTGCGGCTTTTCATCGTCTGACTCATCATTGTTCGAGAAATGACATAAGTGTACTATATGTACGGTAAATGTACATACATTAATTTAGAAAATTGTAATAATATTATATGAATCAATTAGTTACATATTGCGCAATATATACGTATAAATAATTGCGCATTGTTGCGCATTAACCTTGTTTATACTGACTTGTAACGATCACAGGATATGTAATCAATAAAATGACAGTGCCTAATTTTCTCAGTATCTTGCGTCTGGCATTAACGCCGTTCCTGTTGGCGACAGCCTGGTTTCAACATCCATATCTGTTCCTGGCGATATTAATCTTTGCCTTCATCCTCGATGCGATCGATGGTCCCATCGCAAGGCGCTTACACCAGGTCTCCAAACTCGGATCAAAGCTGGATAGCTGGGCAGATTTTTTTGTCTATATTGTTTTTGTTATCGGCGCCTGCTTGCTGTGGCCAGAGATCATCATGCGCGAGTTGGTGTTTATCCTGCTGGTCGTGGCCAGTATCGTATTGCCTGTATTAACTGGTTTGATCAAATTTAAAAAACTAACCAGCTATCATACATGGATGGTGAAACTGGCTGCCGTATCGACGGCACCGACAGCGATATGGGTCTTCATCGGTGGGCCGGCCTTACCTTTTCATATCGCGACCGCCATCTGTGTCGTGGCTGGTCTGGAAGAGATTGTGATCAGTATTGTCCTTAAGGAACCTTATTCAGATATAACACCTTTTCTTCAGAGTTATCAGTCGATATAATGAATTTTCGTACACAAAAAATTAACAAAAACAAATAAAATTTTCAATCCAAACTTTTTCAAAAACGTTCTAGCAAAATCGTCTTTCACCTTTTTTTGGTCAGGAAAATTTACAAGTCTGTTAACACTTGCCGTAAATAAGTCGGCTAGTTGCAT
>JAIVVP010000014.1:0-15462 GCA_049189775.1 Gemmatimonadota bacterium
TCTTCGTAGGGCAAGGCTTCGCTTAAATTTACACCAATATAATCAGTGTATTCGCGTAATATTTCGCTGTGTGAGGGGGCACGAAAACCCACGGAACATGTCATGCAATCATTACCTTCAGCAATACCGTTATGTCCGATACCCGGCGGCAGATAGAGTATGTCACCAGCTTTCAGTATCCATGTTTCAATAGCTTCAAATTCACTGAGCATAGAGACAGGCATATCTGGACGTAGTGGAGAGTCTTCGTTATAGATTCCGCCTATTTCCCATTTTCGGTGACCACTGGTTTGTACCAGGAATACATCATAGTTATCGAAATGTGGGCCGACACCACCGCCATCACTGGCATAACTTATCATCAGGTCATCTATGCGCCAGCGTGGAATGAAGTCAAACAGGTTTAGCAAATTACCTGCTTCAGGGATCCAGTGATCTACGGCTTGTACCAGTAAGGTCCAGTGCGACTCTGGTAACTGTGAAAATATCTCATCATTAAACGGGCCATGTTTTAATTCCCATTTCTGATCATTCTCTCCCTGAATAAGCAGACGTGATTCAACGCCTTCTTCGCACGCGAGCCCGGCAAGAACATCAGGGGCAATAGGAGACTCTAAATCTGGCAGGCCATTACGAATCAGTAAAGGTTTCTTTTGCCAATACTCTGACAGAAAAGTTTCTAGTGGCATATCGCCTAAAGGAAATGGCTTCATTATTTTACTGTTGTTTCAACATCTCTATATGAGGAATACCATCCTCGAGATAACTGTCTGAAACCTTGATAAAGTTAAATTTCTCATAAAATTCTCCAAGATGTGCCTGGGCACTGATCCTGATAGCACTGTCTGGCCAGATTTTATCTATTTCTTCGAGACTTTTTTCCATGAGTAGCGTTCCCACACCTTGATGACGGGCTGATGGCTCGACGGCAAAACGACCGACACTTACGTCCGGATAGCTTAATCCTGGCGGTAGCAGGCGCGCATAAGCTATGAGTCCTGAATCATCATAAGCGGTCAGATGGCGTGTATCAATATGCCTGTCTTTATCATCCAGTTCAGGGTATGCACATTTCTGTTCAACGACAAATATATCAACCCTGAGTTTTATCAGTTCATAGAGCTGATGATTATCCAGTTGCTGGAATTGTTTACACTTCCATTGAAGGTTCATCATGATGCTTCGATAGCTCTAATAATTTATTTACCTTGTCTTCAAATATTATAAGTTCATTTTGAGAAAGGCCTTCAGGATCAAATCGGTATCGATAATGTAAATCAAGTAAAGGCAAGAGCAAGCTGTTTTTATAATAATTTCCTTTAGCTAATAGCCATATATGTAACGTCATTCCTTGAGGTCTTTCTTCACCATTTTCTTCCAGTAGCCTGGTGAGCTTGTAAATTGGCGAGTTCTGTCCAGGTTTTTCTGGCGTGTTACTTGGTGGTGGTGTTTTTTGCTTCAAGCTAATAAATCTTGAGTCAGTGAGCAAGCGCCAGAAAAAATAGATAATAACCAGAGCGAGCAGAAGATAAATAAATATTGAATTACCTTCTTCACGATAATCTTTCCAGGTGGTAAAAGAATAACCCAGCCACGACCAGAGATCAGCCACAGGTTGCCACCAGACTTCATCTTCTGCTTCCATAGGTGCCCAGATTGCCGGTGTGGTGTCGAGAGTGATCCATTTATCATCAACATAGGCAATTACCCATGAATGAGCATCTCGCGCCCGGGCAACATATTGATTTTCAAGCGGGCTATATTCCTGCACCGAATAACCTACGGTATACCGGGCAGGGATGCCTGCAGCACGTAACAAAAGTGTCGTTGCGGTGGCGAAATATTCACAATGACCTTCACGTCGATGATAAAGGAAATCTTCAAAACGATTTTTCCCTTTCATGCGGCGGTATTGTTCCAGAGAGTAACTAAAATTATTCCTGAAAAATTGTTCTATAGTTCGAATGACTTCATTGGGTGTTTTTGAATGCAGATCCAGTTCATTCGCGAGTTTTATCAATACGGATCGGTAATTTTTATGAATAGTTAAATCAGATTCGTCAGGTTTTTCTCCGAGTATTTGATCATCGAAATAAGCATCATAGCGAACCCAGCCAGGTTTTACGCCCAGATTTACTGCGCCGTATTTATTCATTTCTGCTTCAGTCGCAGGGACATTATTGATTTTAACTGTTCCATGTGGGAGTGGAATTACTGCTCTGTCACCATTGAAATAGGTGCTAATGGTATATGTATCTAGTGTTCCGTTTTTTTGTATGTTGCCTGCTTGATTGAATATCCACTCTTTTTCCAGTGTTGGATCTATTGGCTCGAATTCTGAGTCATCATTGCTCCATAAGCCAAACCTGAAATCGGTATAACTTGCTTCTCTTAATAGTACTGGATTAGTAATTGCCTGATCAGATTTTACGCGAACATGTATCTGGTCTGATAATTTTAGTTTGCCGATGTAACCAAATGCTGTTCTGGTCTTATCCGGGTTTCTGTTTCTCCACATTATTTGTTCAATAAATGTTGAGGCCATCATTTCCAGCTGGTTTTGGGCTATCTTTAATCCATTTTGCAGGACATAGCCCAAAGCGATGGATAGTAGTAATAGAGGAACCCAAATATACAGCCTGATTCTTTTAGGGCGAATTGAATACAAGGAAATCGCAGCAATCAGGGAGATACAGATGTAAAAAAGAATATCTTGTTTATGGCCAGCGCTTGATGAAACCAGTACTACCAGTAAATACGGGTAATTCAGGTTAATCCGCTCTATTTCCCCCGGCTCCCCGGACTTTTTTCGCATACTGATAAATAAACTTTGCAGAGGGACATCCCCAGCCTGGCTAAAATGCTGGGCCAGAATAAGTGGAGAAAATAAATAGGGTAATGCTGCCAATATAGAAAAGATGCCGTGAGCTGATCTTGTTGAGAACTGAAATACGATAAATAGAAAAAAAAGAATACTGGTAAAGTCCGCAATACGGTTAAAGTTATTGTCTGTAATATCCAGTCGCCACTGAAGTCGTTGTGCGAGCCATAAAGGCAACGGTAAGACTACCGCTAATAACAAATTATTGTTTTGCCATCCCCATAAAACCAAAGCCAGAGTAATAAGACTAATGGCCATATAAGTTTTTACTTTTTCAGTAGTCATTAAAAGGTAATATTTTTTAATTGCTCAGCAACATTGTGCTGATGTAATACATGAAAGCGGTTTGCTTGATCCTTCATGGGACCGGGCAAGTGTTCTGTCCTGGATGACTCTTCCAGTACAATCACAAGCACTGGAATATTAAGGGCACGTATTTTCCTGATAAAATCCTGTCTTGATTCATTCCAGTCCAGAAAAATGCATATCAAGGCACTTAACGAGTTAATATTTCTGAAAACGAGATTTGATAAAGTTTCGAATGATTTATCATGGCAGGCATTCACGCAAGCCAGTATTTCAAGCATTCGATTAAGGTTGGCAATGCCCCTGTCGGAAGTAAATTTATGGGCTTCATTTCCAACAAACATCAGATCCAGAAGACTGTCATTATTATCTGGATCATCAATTAGAGAAGCAGCGACGGATACTGCTTCTTCAAATAGCATCTCGTTTCTGGATTCAAGGAATGTGTCCAGAACCATGCCCATTCGTACAAAATATTCATCCTGGAATTCTTTAACAACAGGCATGGATTGTTTGGCAAAACTGCGCCAATGAATGTTCTTAATGGGATCTCCAGGACGATAATCACGCAAAGAAACAAATTCCTGTGAATCTCCAACTGAGCCAGCATGATTCACTCCACCCTGTTGGTAACGACGAATCCCCGGTAATGTAATTACTGGCGCCTTGTATCTTTTGGGTAATACCAGAACTGAATCTTGCTTGCTGATCTTCCTGACGGCATTAATCAGGCCAAATGGGTCGGGTCTGAGTAGTACTGATTGATTGAAATTGATATAGCCGCGTCTATTAGGCCGGATTTCGATCTTCGTACTATATGTTTTTCCCGCCGGGATATTTTCGACGGCCGTCACTTTGATAGATGCCCCCCGCTTGAATTGAACCAGCTTTAACCACAGTGGATAACCAATGTATCGATCAAATCGATTGGTTTTATTATCAAGTTTTAAATGGCGCAAAAACTCGGGATAATCCGGCATGACACAGCTTAATTCTTCAACAATACTTAAATCTTTCTGTGTGGAGATGCCTTCGTTCCTGATTTTCACGCGGTACTGCATTGTTTGGCCGACGGTACAATAATCTGGTAAATCTCGTTGAATAGTAAATCGACCCCTGAAGAAGAGGCTAAACAGGAAGGAAATGAGCAATAGTGACAAGAGTAACGAAAATATCTGAAAGGAAAGTGTTTGGCGAGTGTCGACACCAAACACACCAGAGAAAATGATGCCCATAAAAATTAAAGTGCCCGCCGCAGTCAATTTTTTGCGCGACCATTGACTGAACCCATGAAGAATATTAAAGCTACGAAATATTATTCTTCTCATTATGAAATAAATATCTTCAGGCAAGCATCATCAGACAGGGACAGGGGTGTTGTTAAGGGCCTCAGTCACGATGTCATCCGAGGTTACGCCGGAAAACTGGGCTTCAGGGTCTAGTACAATACGATGGGCGATGACTGTTGAAGCAAGTTCCTGAATATGATCAGGTGTTATAAATTCCATACCGTCAAACAAAGCAAGCGCCTGTGCCGTTTTCATTAATGCAAGGGAAGCACGAGGGCTCGCGCCATGTAGTACGCCTTTTACATCACGCGTTGCACGGATGATGTCAACCATATACCGTTTCAGTTCGTCGCTGACACGGGTTTCATGTAATGACTGTTTTAATTTCACTACATCTTCGTGATTTATGCAGGATCAAAGTGTGTCTATCGGATGTCGTTGATTTTGATCCGAAAGTATTTCTACTTCATCTTCTGCATCAACAAAACCAAGTTTAAAACGCATGGCAAAGCGATCCATCTGTGCTTCTGGAAGTGGATAGGTACCATGAAATTCAATGGGGTTTTGGGTTGCTATCACAAAAAACATTTCATTGAGTTCCAGCATGTTGCCATCAATACTGACTTGTGATTCGCCCATTGCTTCGAGTAGTGCAGACTGCGTGCGAGGAGATGCACGGTTTATTTCATCAGCGAGTAATACATTTGTGAAGACAGGGCCCTGATGGAAATTGAAAGTCTGTGTTGCAGGATCATATATCGAGACGCCCAGAATATCAGAGGGCAGGAGATCAGGGGTGAATTGTATTCGATGGTATTCAGCATCAATTGATCTTGCCAGCGCTTTTGCAAGTGTGGTTTTTCCTGTGCCGGGCACATCTTCAAGCAAGACATGCCCACCACTGAAAAAGGCAGCAAGTAGTTTGCGAATTGCATCCGGTTGACCTTTGATGACACTGTTAATATTGTCATAAAGTCGTTGATAAACATCATTCCCGTGCATCTGATACTCCTTTGATAGCAATCTTATCTACAGTCAATATAATCAATTCTATTGTATATGTTAAACAGAGGTTGAATGTATGTTCGATAAGAAAATAGATACACAGGAAAAGATTGACGATTTACTGACCAAACGCTGGAGTGGCAGGGCCTATGATGTAAACAGGCAGGTATCACAACAGGATATTATTTCTCTTCTGGAAGCGGCGCGATGGGCACCTTCCTGCTACGGTGATGAGCCATGGCGATATATTGTGTGTGACAAGTCCACCAATGAGTCTGCATGGGATAAGGCCTTTTCCTGTCTGGCAGAAGGCAATCAGTCCTGGGCGGTGAATGCCCCCGTGCTGATACTGGCTCTGGCAAATACCATTTTCAGCCACAATGATAGTGACAATCGTTGGGCACAATATGACACAGGCGCTGCGTCTATGAGTCTGTGCATACAGGCCAGTTCACTGGGCTTAATGGTGCATCAAATGGGTGGGTTCAGTGCTGAAAAAGCCGCAGAAACCTTCTCAATACCAGAACAATATACCTCTATGGCAATGATGACTGTGGGTTATCAACAGGCAGAAGACAAAATAAGCGGAGAAATGATGGAGCGAGAATCTTCAGCACGTAAGAGAAACCCACTTGCTGAACAGTTCTTTGATGGACAGTGGGGCAAACCCATTGGTTAATTATTTTTATCCAGATACCTTTTAATTCCACGATCTTCAAGTAATGAATCATTCCACAATGTGGCGTTTGGCCGGGCCCATGATCGTGTCAAATATTTCGATCGCCCTGTTGGGCCTGGTTGATACAGCCGTTGTTGGACATCTGGGGCAGCCGTATTACCTGGGTGGTATTGCCATCGGCGCGATCATTTTTGATTTTATTTACTGGGGCATGGGCTTTTTGCGTATGAGTACGACAGGCCTGACAGCGCAGATTCATGGCCAAACTAATAACCAGGACGACAATAATGCTTGCAGGACTATCCTTGCGCAGTCGTTAATCACAGCATTTTTGATTGCAATGATTGTTTTAATATTTCAAAAACACATTGCAGACCTGGCCTTATGGCTACTGGAGGGTAGCGAAGAGGTAACATTCTACGCGAGAACCTACTTTGAGTGGACCATTTGGGGTGCTCCTGCAGTCTTGTCTTTATTGGTAATGACTGGCTGGTTTCTGGGTATGCAAAATGCCAGGGCAACATTGATTGTTGCCGTTACCGTTAACATCATCAATGTTGTTCTGGATTTTGTATTTGTTTTTGGTCTCGATATGGATGTGCGTGGCGTAGCACTGGCATCGGTTATTTCACTATATATTGGACTGTTTGTGGCGGTTTTTCTGGTGTCCAGGGAATTACGTATTAACCCGGGGGAATGGCTGATAGCAGATATCCTTCACATGCAGCGCCTGAAAGAAATACTGGCCTTGAATCAGGATATTTTTATTCGAACAATTTGTCTTATCTTTGTCTTCGCATTCTTCACACGGCAAGGTGCCAAACAGGGTGATGTGATTCTTGCCGCGAATGCTGTCCTGTTAAATTTTCAGGCATTGATGGCCCTGGGTCTGGATGGTTTTGCAAATGCAACCGAAGCCCTGGTTGGCAAAGCGGTTGGTTCAAAAAATAGAAAAGCCTTTGTTGATAGTGTCAAGACTGCGACATTCTGGTCATTTGTCGTAGCCATTAGCTTTGCACTGATCTACGCGCTTGCGGGTAAATCTATGATTAATATTTTGACGAATATTTTATCGATAAGAACCGAAGCATATCAATATTTGCCATGGATGATCCTGTCGCCACTTGTTGCCGTCTGGTGTTTTTTGCTGGATGGTATTTTTATCGGTGCGACGCGTGCGAAAGAAATGCGTAACAGTATGTTGATTTCGACTTTCCTGATCTTTCTTCCTGCGTGGTATATATTTCAGGGGATGGGGAATCACGGTCTGTGGTTGGCGTTCATCGTGTTTTTTATTGCGCGTGGACTGACAATGGCTTATGCATCATTGATAATTGAACGTGAAGGTGGCTTTGTACCAGTCAAATACTAGAGATTTTTAAATTTGATAATTGAACGTCTGTCTTTTTTGCTGGGGCGTCCTTTAGTTGCAGGCATCAGGGCCGCTTCTGCTTTTAGTCGTGTCGCTACTGTTTCTCTTTCTGAGATACTTTCTGGCGATTCTTCAAAGAGTAGTGCGGCACCAGCGGCAGACCTTCGTGATTTGGCCAGATCAAGCACGGTGATAGCATAATGATAAGGCCCCTTACGAATATTCAGGCTATCACCGGGCTTCACCGTCTTCGATGGTTTGGCGCGGTCCCCATTGGAGGTTACTTTGCCTGTCTTCAGGGCATTGGCAGCAATGTTTCTTGTTTTATAAAAACGTGCACACCATAGCCATTTGTCGAGACGGATTACAATGTCAGATATTTCGTTATTTTTAGACATCGGCCTGGTTAATTTCAAATATGGTTGATTTTAAATATGTTTGATTTTTATTATGTATAATTCACAGGTATATATAACTCACTGGCATTATATCTTATAGAGAATTTTAGATGTCCATAGATAATACAAGAGAATTCATACCGCTTGGTATTGCAGTCCTGACTGTTTCTGATACGCGAACTGAAGCTGATGACAAATCCGGGCAATTGCTGGTCAAGAGACTGGAAAGCACAGGTCATCGTCTGGCCGACAAGAAAATCGTTGCTGATGATAAATTTCAAATCAGGGCGGCTATATCAAACTGGTGCATTGATGATGATGTACAGGTGATATTAACCACCGGAGGTACCGGGGTGACTGGACGTGACGGCACTCCGGAGGCTGTCAATGTTCTGTTAGATAAGCTCATTGAAGGATTTGGTGAAACATTTCGGGCCATTTCCTATCAACAGATTGGCACATCAACCATGCAGTCCCGTGCAATTGCAGGTGTAGCGAATGGCAAGTATATATTTTGTATCCCCGGATCATCAGGTGCCTGTGCCACTGCCTGGGATGACTTAATCAGTACTCAGTTAGATTATCGCACCAGGCCCTGTAACCTGGTTGAATTAATGCCCAGGTTGCTCGAAAAATAAAAATTTAGTCTGGGTATGGATATTTAAAATAGATTAATACCGTACGTTTTACCGGATGATTATTGTCATCACTGATCATGAAATAAAAATCGTCTTTATGCCTTGCAACACCTTCAAAGTTATCATTGAAGAAATCCTCAGACGGTAAAAACAGAGCAATCACTTTATTTTCAATATGATCTTCGGTGATGTGTAGATGATGTAATGCCACCTTGAATCCGGAAAAGAATCCTCCATAGACACGTTCTAATGCCAGCAAATCATTATCCTTTGCTGTTGCAAGGCCTGTTAGTGCACCATCGTGAAAATACGCAGAAAAACTCCAGAATTTGCCATCCAGTGTGTAGAAACCTAATTGTGTTTTATCTTCATCTTTCAATGAATACTCAGTGCCAATGATCAGTCCAAGTTGCTCATGGTATAAAATTGACTCAAGGGATTTGTTTTCACTTCTGTAATTAGAAATATCTTTGAGTTTTTCAGGTATCTCCAGCTGTTTTTCAATAAAACCTTGCTGATTGTATTGAATCACCCTGGTCAGACGTTCAAAGCTGACTATATATTGCGTATCGCCCTGAATATTATTACTGGAATTTATCAAGGCCAGGCCTTCACTATCCGAGTTTTTCCATCTCAGTTTTTTGTTTTTGCCATCATGTAATGAAATTCCATTGACCATCAGTAAATCAACAAACTTGTTATCATTAAAAACAGGTTTGAAACTTAATAAGTGGCCGTTGTCTGACAGGGCATAGAGTAATTGTTCATCACTGTCCCAGGCCAGATCTGATAGCTCCGATACTTTCGATCCATTAATCGTGATATTGGAAAGTTCTGCAACGGCTTGCACATGAATCAATTCATTTCCAACATCGTCCTTGATGGACATTTCTGGATATTCAATTTTGGCAATTGATTCAGCTGAACCTTGTTGTGTGAACAGGCAGGTGACCATGCACAATGTAACTAGAATTGCAGGCATTACTTGTGATTTCATGGCTTTTACATTAAGCAATTTTTCGAGATAATAGAACATCTTATCGGATATTCTTGATTCATTAGGATACAGTATCGTTATGGACCAGTCGTCACAAGTAATACAGCGCTTTATTTATCTAATATTCATTTCACTATCAGCGATGTGTTCAACAGTATCTGCAGGCGGTGGCATGCTTGCACAGGTGCAAATTGTTGAGGCGAAATATATTGAATTGTCACCAAGCATCTGGATTGCAGGAACAATTATCAGCCGTCATGATTCCAGACTCTCTTCTGAAGTCGAAGGCCGGATCGAAACGTTGCTTGAAGTAGGAGATATGATAGAAAAGGGAGGGCTTGTTGCCAGAGTTGATGACACAACGATTCGTATGCAACTGGAGGAAGCAAAGGCAGAAATAATACCAATCGAGGCAAAACTTAATTTTTTCATTCGTGAAGTTGGAAGGTTAGATAAATTAGCAAAACAAAATAATGCCGCAAAAAACAGGCTGGATGAGGTGATCTCGGATCGTGATGAAATGCGTGGCGAACTCAGTATGAAACAAACGCGCATAGACCAGGCAAGAGATACATTAAAAAGAACAACTATCCTGGCACCATTTACCGGTGTCGTTGCAGAGCGGTTTAAGGAAGAAGGCGAATGGGCAAAAACGGGCGATGAACTGGTTCGCCTGGTGAATACTGAAGCAAAAGAAATCCAGGGAAGAATTCAGCAGCAGAGTGCTGCATTTATCAAGCAGGGAAACTTTCTTGAAGTAACAGATGGCAAGAGCCATACAATGGCAACAGTCAAGACGTTGGTGCCCGTTGGTGATGCAGTCTCAAGACTGTATGAGATCCGTCTTGATTTTCAGGAAACAGGTTGGATGGCAGGGCATGCCGTGCGCATCAAGGTCCCCACAGCAAAATCTCAGAATGCCCTGGTAGTTCCGCGAGATGCCCTGGTTATCAGGGAAAATACTCTTAAAGTTTTTCGCATACAGGAAGACAACACGGCTGAGGTTGTCTTTGTGGAGACAGGCATAGGAGATGAAGACCTGATTGAAGTTATAGGTGAGATCAATGAAGGAGATAAAATTGTGATCCGGGGCAATGAAAGATTGCTCCCACAGCAGCAAGTCAATATTCAGCAGGATAATTTCAACAAGGCTAATGTTCAGTAAGGCCAGGCAGTCGTGAATTTAACCAGGTTAAGTCTGGATAACAATGTGGCTGTTATCGTTGCCTTGTTGTTGGTGACACTGTTTGGTTCGATCAGTCTCTATCGCCTGCCTATCCAGTTGACCCCTGAAATTCAGATTCCTGAAATAACCATAAAGACAAACTGGCGCGCGGCAGCACCCAATGAAGTCGAAACGGAAATCATAGAACCCCAGGAAGATGTTCTGCGTGGTTTACCGGGTATGACCAAACTATTGTCAAGGGCCCAGGAGGGGAGGGGAGAAATAACCATTACTTTCTCCGTTGAAATGGATCTGCGCCGGGCATTGGTTGAAGTGATCAACCGTCTTAATCAGGTACCCAGTTATCCTGATGATGTTGATGAACCCACGATCAGTACCGTTGGTGGTAATGCACGTGCAATTGCCTGGTTTATCATCAAACCAGCAACAGGTAATGACAAGGACATCTCCAGTTACAAGAACTATATTGAGGAAGTTGTTCAGACCCGATTCGAGCGCATTCCGGGTGTTGCACGCTCCGAGGTATTCGGTGGTAGAGAACGCGAAATCAGGATTACTTTTGATCCATACAAAACTGCCAGCCTTGGTATCCAAATCCCTCTTGCATCTACAATCATTAGTGGTGGCACTGATATATCTGGTGGTTTTGTAGACATTGGCAAGCGTGAATACAGTCTCAGGTATGCAGGAAAATATCGTGTAGATGATATAAATGGATTAATTGTCGATTGGCGAGAGGGCTTTCCGGTTTATTTACGGGATATTGCTGTCGTTGAAGAACGATTGGTAGATAGAAACAGTTTTGTCATTACCAAAGGTGAGTTATCTATTGCAGTCAATGCACAAAGAGAAACGGGTGTGAATGTCTTGCAGGTGATGGATGGTTTGCAGGAGGCTGTGCAAGAACTGGCAAAGGGCCCATTAGCCAGGGCAAATCTCACCATTGAACAGGTTTATGATGAAACGACTTATATTGATAATTCAATAGAAATGTTGGCTCGTAATCTGGCGCTGGGTATTGTCCTGGCCATTGCCATTCTCTGGTGGTTTTTAAGACGCCTGCGTACCACTTTAATTGTTGCCTTATCAATTCCTGTATGTTTATTAACAAGCTTTATCGTACTGGAATTCACGGGAAGAACACTGAATGTAATCTCCCTGGCCGGTCTGGCATTTGCAGTTGGCATGGTGCTGGATGCATCGATCATCGTGCTGGAAAATATCGTTCGCTTGCGAGAGCAGGGTAAGGATGTCGGTGTTGCTTCGCTACTGGGTACTGATCAGGTTTGGGGGGCTTTATTGGCCTCAACTGTTACCACGGTAGCAATTTTTCTGCCGATTGTTTTTCTGGAAGATGAAGCGGGACAGTTATTTACAGATTTGGCCATCACTATCACTTCCGCAATCTGTGTTTCCCTGATTGTTGCTATCACCGTGGTTCCCAGCTTCGCGAAACACTATATTGGCAGGCAAAAAGTCATTGATCCGCATCATCACTGGTGGCAGAAAGCGAGTAGTCTGGTGATGAATCTAAGTAATGGGCCCGCAAGACGGTCATTCTGGATTATTATTCTTATTACCGTGCCATTGTGCCTGGCGTGGGTCCTGTTACCAAAAGCAGACTATTTACCTGAAGGAAATCGTAATCTTGTTTTTGCCTATATATTACCTCCACCGGGGGCCAATATTGGACAGATAGAAAGTGAAATGGGTAATGTTATTGCCCAGCGTATTTCGCCTTACTTAACGGGGGAGAAACAACCACAGGTAAAACATTATTTCTTTGTTGCCTTTGCCCAGGGTGTCTTTATGGGTGTCAGGGCAGTCAAGCCGGAAGAAACCGAGGCATTGATTCCAGTGCTGAATACGGTCATTCAGGATTTTCCAGATACCATTGCCTTTGCCAAACGCGCCTCATTGTTTAGTGGTTTTAGTGATGGAAGAAGTATTGATATGGATCTACATGGCCGTAATATTGCTGAAATTATGGGTGCTGCAGTGAAGGGGTTTGCTTTGGTACATGAGAAAATTCCCGGAGCAAGCGTCAGGCCCCTGCCTGGGCTTGAATTGGCACAACCTGAATTGCGACTTATTCCTGATGATAGACGCATTTCCGAGGCAGGTTGGAACAGGGATGATATGGCAGGGATCATCCGTGCACTGGGAGATGGTTTGTATCTGGGTGATTATTTTAATGGTGAGGAAACACTGGACATTATTGTCCGTTCTCAACCATGGGATTCACCTGAAGAACTCGAAGCAATTCCGCTGGCTACACCAAAAGCAGGAATTCTACCGTTAAGCGAATTAGTCAATATTCAAAGAACATCAGGGCCAGAAGAGATCCGTCGCATGAATCGGCGTCGTACGGTCACACTGCAGATTACGCCTCCCGAGAACCTGTCTCTTGAAGAAACACTGGATATTCTAAGAACAGAAATAGAACCTGAGGTTCGTGCGGCCATGCCGGTTGATGGAGATATTAATTACACGGGGACTGCAGACAAGCTGGCATCGGCAATCACCAATATGAAAGGAAGCTTTATATTGGCAATATTTATCCTGTATTTGTTGATTAGTGCACTTTTTAAGTCCTTCAAGGACAGCTTATTAGTGATATTCTCTATTCCATTGGCTACAGTAGGTGGAATTATTGCCTTAAAACTGATGAATACAATTCCCCAGAAATTCTTTAACGTGCCCTTGTTTCAGGCAATGGACCTGTTAACAATGATAGGATTTATTATTCTTCTCGGTCTGGTTGTAAATAATGCTATTTTACTTGTGCATCAGGCACGTTCAGGTGAACGAGAGGGATTGTCCAGAAGGGACGCCGTTGAACAGGCAGTAAATATAAGATTGCGGCCGATTCTCATGAGCACATTGACGAGCATATTTGGAATGTTGCCACTGTTGCTGGTGCCAGGTGCTGGTGCTGAATTATACCGGGGTCTGGCCGGTGTTATTGTTGGCGGCATGATGATCAGCACCGTTTTTACACTAATATTATTGCCGAGTATGCTTCGTATTGGTGAAGATAGAGTTGCTGTTGCTACATAAATAAACAGCTAGCAGGCATTATATGGCTGGAATAATTGAATTTTATGAGTATTTGTAAATCGTATGATTATTAGAGACAGGTTTTAGATGTGAAAAAAATGAATTTCCGATTTCCGATTTTTTCTATTTTGGTTTATAGCCTTTTGGTGACGCACGCGCACGCAGCAAGCTATAAATTGAAGGACAGTACAGATTCCATCGTTGGCAAGCTGGATTCAGCTGTTGTCGGTAGAGAGCACACGCTGCTTGATATCGCCAGAGAATATGGTTTTGGCTACCAGGATCTGAAATTACTGAATCCGCAAATAGATACATGGATGCCAAATGACGGTGAGGTCGTGCAACTGCCTTCCAGATTCATACTGCCCAATGTACCAAGAAAAGGCGTGGTTCTGAATATTCCTGAAATGCGTCTGTATTATTTCCCTCCGCATAAAAAAGGCGAGCCTGTTGAGGTGTTCACCTATCCATTGGGAGTCGGCAGAGAGGGATGGGCTACCCCCTATAAAAAAACACGTATTATAGGCAAGAAAAAGCATCCTGACTGGCGCCCACCGAAATCCATACTTAAAGAACATGAAGATGCTGGAGATCCATTACCAAAGGTTGTTAAGGCGGGGCCTGATAATCCTTTGGGTGATTATGCCCTGAGACTCGGTTTGCCCGCCTATTTAATTCATGGAACCAACAAGCCCTGGGGCATTGGTATGCGCGTTAGCCATGGATGTATCAGGTTGTATCCCGAGGATATTGCAGAGCTATTTCATAAGGTAAAGGTAGGTACCTCAGTAAATATTATTAATAATCCCTATAAAATTGCTGGCGCAGATGGCGTATTGTATCTTGAGGCCCACCCACCCTTAAGTACTGCTAGCAGAGATGAATATGGGGATGTCGTTGAGTCAACTGATGAGTATGGTGATCCCATCAACAGGGCCAATGATTATGGGAACGTAAATTTCACACAGGTGGTTGAGATGATCGTGGCATCAACCAAGGAAGATGAATACATGATTGATTGGGGGATGGCAAAAATAGTTTCCACTGAGGCCAAGGGTATACCTGTTGCTATTGGAATATCTGTAGCAAAAGGGACTGAAACTGAGGGACAGGAAACCATGGGCCAGAAAATTGTGGGCCAGGCTGAAGAAGGTGAGACCTTATCTTTGAAGCTGGATACTGCTATTGATGGCGCAGAGATTAAAAAAGAACCCAAGCAATAACCCAGGCAATAACCCAAATTGTGCTCCCGGCACCTCCATCTTGTTGCAATCCTATGATTTCGGGGACGCTCCTGAATTCGATGAAAACAATGAAGATATTTTCTTAACATTGTTTGATGGCACAGACATAAAGCCGACATTTCCAACCGCGATCAATTTTGTTAACGATGATTGGTTTATCGGACATACAGATCCTTTGAGCCAAATCTTCCTTGGCGAACTCGCATCGACTGAAACCGAGGCAGAGTTGGTCGACTTGGACGACGATGACGCATTTGCCGATCCGAGTCAGCTCAACCTTGCACCTTGTCTGACCCAGGCTATTCAGGTATTTGTGACCTTGCCCTTTAGCTTCGACCCTGAAGCAGGCACGCCACTTTACCTCAACGCCTTGTTCGACTGGAATCAGGATGGTGAATGGAGCGGCG
>JAIVVP010000015.1:0-15280 GCA_049189775.1 Gemmatimonadota bacterium
TGTGATATAGATGATTGTTTCTGGCAGCGTTGATCGTTGGCCATTGCAGCCAGTCGTCCAGCCAGGGTGGACGTTGATCACCTTCTCCTGTACCGCTGGCGATGATGACATCCGGATTAGTGGAAATCACCGCTTCTATACTAACTTCCGGGGACAGGATGGGAAGGTCAGCGAAGACATTTCTTCCCCCGCAAATTTCAATCACCTTGCTCATTACATGTTGGCCATTAATGGTAAACAGCGGTTGATTCCAGATCTCATAGAAGACACTAACTGAAGCTTGTCCACTGTATTCATTAATAATATCTGCTAGTTCATCTCTGAATATTTGGCTTTGCTGTTTTGCATAGTCATAGGTTCCAGCCAACTTTCCCAGGTTTTCGACAGTGTGTGGAATTGCCTCCATATCTTCGGGCGAAGAAATATAAACAGTCAGTTGCAGATGAATTAGTTGTTCAATAAATTGATCATGTGATTGTCCGCTTCCCCAGGCGACAATTAAATCAGGTTGTAGCGAAAGAATTTTTTCAATGTCCAGATGATTGGCATCACCTATGCGTGCGATTGATTTTGTTGACTCCGGATAATTGCTGTACTCATCAACAGCTATTATCTTGTCTCCCGCGCCAGCCGAATATATTAATTCAGTAATATGTGGAGAAAGACTGATTATCCTTTGTGCAGGCTGGTCAAGAACAACAGGTCTATGGGCATCATCAATGACTTGAATTTCCAGTGATTCAGTCGCCAGTGATTCAGTCGGGCATAATAAAAACGTTATGACCGGAAAAAACAGAAAGAATACGGATATTTGATAAGGGCGAATTATTGGCAAGGATTCAGTGGCCCAAAAAAACTTTATTAGGATAATTTCTGATTTGGATAATTTTTAATCTGGATGATTCTCAAAATTGTTCTCCTGTTTGATCAAGGACTTCAAAATCACGTTCGATTTGTTCCGAATCACGCTCAGGCAGGGGCAGGGCTGAATCGTCAGCTTGTCTGTTGACGTCTTCTGCCAGTGCATCCAGTTCTTTCTGGTTTGCTGCATCCCTGGTTTGATCTGCCTTCTTGATTTCAGCATCAGTACCAAACCATCTGCCAAACAAACCTTTTTTCTTTCTTTTTCCTGTAATAAGAACATTTGAAGTCTCGTCAATTTCGTCATTGGAGTAATACCTGTCAGCCGGTGTGATATCACCTTCAATGTGGGTCAACTTATCGTCTTTAAAAAATAATGCGACATGTCGTTGAGCACGCTTACCACTACCTGGTTCGATACTGTAGATGTATTCCCAACGGTTAGTGTGGAAGGTGTCTACCAATAAAGGTGTGCCCATAATAAATTTTACTTTTGCCCTGGTCATTCCAGGTTCAAGTTTGTCTATCATCGACTGCTCAATGACATTGCCCTGCTGGATATCAACGCGGTAAACCAGCGGTATTTTTATAGTGCCGTCAGCGCGTCTCGAACAACCAGTTATTTGGCCAGAAATGAGGATAGAGATAACAATAAATAATACGATCTTGTTCAATAGAAATTCCAGTTGTAAATGCTTGCGGCAGCTAAGGATAATGCCTGATAAAGAATAATTGTATAGTAATGTAAAGCAAAGGACACCTTATGCGGCTCAGGCGGCAGGACATCAGACCATGATTTCAGTATAATCAGCCGGCAGTTTTACTCAATTTTGCTCATTCATGAGGGGGGCAATCATTGGAAACACAAGATTTAAAAGATGCCGGGCTCAAGGCAACCTTGCCGAGATTACGTATTCTTCAGATCATGGAAGAAACCGATCAAAAGCATTTAAGTGCTGAGGATGTTTACAAGGCCTTGCTGGAGCACAATGAAGATGTGGGTCTGGCCACCGTTTATCGCGTATTAACCCAGTTTGAAGCGGCTGGGCTGGTGATTCGGCATCATTTTGATTCCGGTCATTCAGTATTTGAACTTAACAGTGGTGGGCATCATGACCATATGGTCTGTCTGAAGACGGGCAAAGTGATCGAATTCAAGAATGAGGAAATTGAACGATTACAAAAGGAAATTGCCGAGCAGCATGGCTATAAGCTGGAAGAACATAGCCTGGTACTTTATGTAACTCCGAAGGAGGAGTGATTTCACTGCTCTTTCGCATCCCGATCGCAGTATAAGTACATCCATGTACAAAATTCTCAGGTGCTTGCTAACATCTCTTTTGCATGAGCCAGGGTCTGTTCGGTAATCTTTACACCGCCCAGCATTCGGGCAATCTCCTCAATCCGTTCATCATCATTCAACTCGCCAACACGGGTTAATGTGGTTCCTGCATGCGTTGCCTTGGCAACTTGCATATGGTGATCCCCTTGCGAGGCAACTTGCGCCAGATGTGTGACACAGAAAACCTGTCGTTTGTCAGACAGGCTGTGTAAAAGCTTGCCGACAATTTCAGCCACGCCACCGCCGATACCACTATCTACTTCATCAAATATCAACGTCGGTATGCCCTTGTCCTTACTTCCCGTTACCTGGATCGCCAGGCTAATTCGGGACAACTCACCGCCAGATGCAACTTTACTCAAGGGCTGTAATGGCTGGCCGGGATTCAGTGAAACCAGGTAATCAATTTTATCCATGCCATTTTGTAGCGGTGTGTCTTTCTCAATCTCGTTGACTTCGATTGAGAATTTCCCGCCGGGCATTCCCAGCTCATTCAGTTTTTTGGAAATATCAAGGCTGAGTTTTTTGGCCGCCTGTTGTCGACACTGGTTTAATTTGCTGGCTACCTTGCGGTAGTTGTCAACGGAGGACTGTTGCAGCGCGATCAATTCTTTAAAGCGAGCTTCACTGTTTTCCAGCTTGTGTAATTCATCTTCCAGCTTAGCAAGATGATCACCCAGGGCTTCCGGCTGGATCTTGTGTTTACGTGCCATATCATGAAAGGCAGTAAGCATATCTTCAACCATTTTCAGTCGCTCAGGATCCAGTTCAAGTCTGTCCAGGTAATGACGCAATTCATCACTGGCTTCACCAACCTGGATTGATGCACCATTCAGTAATTCAATCACGGTCGTCAATGATGGATCGAATTTCTGGATATCCTCAAGTTCGTCCAGGTTGTGACTGATCTGGCCCTGGGTTGAACGCTCGTCTTCAGAAAGTTGTTGCAGTGTTTGTTGGCACACTTCCAGTAGGCGATTGGCATTGGCTAATTTGCCATATTCTTTTTCAACCTCACTGAATTTTGATTCCCCCGGATTAAGTGCCTGCAGTTCCTGAATCTGGTACTGAAGTAGTTCAATCTGGGCATCATGGTCGCGGTTATCTCCGCTCAATGCCTGTAGTTCGATTTCGTTTGCGTTCCAGACCTTCCAGGCATCTTTGACTTCATTTAATTGCTGTGGATGATTGCCGAATTCATCAAGAAGATTTCTTTGAATATCTGCTTTTAGCAGAGATTGATGTGCATGCTGACCATGAATGTCCACCATGCATTCACCCAGTGAACGTAATAATTGTGCCGGTACAGAACTGCCATTGACGTAAGCACGTGAGCGACCATCTTTATTAATCACCCGTCGCAGTATCAACTCATCTTCGCAATCAATCTCCTGTTCTGCCAACGCGGACTGGATATCGTTGTCATCTTCGATATCAAAGATAGCGGTTATTTCAGTTCGTTCACATCCAGCGCGAACAATGCCACTATCCGAGCGGTCACCTAACACCAGCCCGAGTGCGCCAACCATTATCGATTTTCCTGCACCTGTTTCGCCGGTGAAAACTGTCATGCCATGATTAAATGGAATATCAAGTTCTTCGATTACGGCAAAATTCCTGATATGCAGGTGCTTCAGCAAACTTCCGTGCCCCACTGTAATTTTGCCCGAAGGATACTGAAATGGTCGTGGCCTTGAGGATGTATCAGTATGATTTTCTTATCTTTTTTCTGGATACGGACGCGATCTCCCGGAGCAAGTTCACATGCAATATCACCATCACAGGTCAAACGTGCATGATCGATTTCACGTGTGCCGACGACAATTTCAACCAGGCTGTTGCCATCAATTACAATCGGTCTATTGGTAAGTGTATGTGGACAAATGGGCACAAGTGCCAGGGCATCCAGTGAAGGATGCAGAATCGGACCGCCTCCGGAAAGTGCATAGGCTGTTGAACCTGTAGGAGAGGAAACGATGACTCCATCCGAACGTTGCCGATGTACAAAATTACCATCTACGTAGATCTCGAGTTCGATCAGCCTGGCGATGTTCCATTTTTGCAAGATGACATCATTAAAGGCATTACTTTTCAGTATCGATTTACCCTCTCTCAGCACTTCAGCCGTCAGCAGAAAGCGTTCATCTTCTACATAGGTTCCGGCAAATATCTCATCAAGATGTTCTTCGATTGCATCAGCCGGGATATCGGCCAGAAATCCCAGGCGACCTCTGTTGATACCCAATAAGGGGATCTCATGTTGACAGGTGAGATGTGCTGCCTTCAGCATGGTGCCATCACCACCGATGGCAATAGCCAGATCACAGTCTGCGTCAAATTCATTCTCTTTCATGGCAGGCAAGCCCTTTTGCTCTGCCAGCAAGGAGCTATTCTGATCCAGAATGAAATCTATTTTTTTGGATTGCAGGTAAACAATCAGGCTGTTGAGTGTTTCAGCAACTTTATTGGCGTCGGAATTGCTTATTAACGCGATACGTTTGAACATATGCCTACCATCATTAAAATAATGTTCATAAACTTAGCATGATCGGTAGGCAGCCGCCAAACAATGATTTTGCACTCTTACCGTTAGAGTGCTAAATTTTGCCTATATGAAGCAAGTAATCACAGGATAGGTATGTCCAGACCAAAGAAATCACAGGAACTGCCTGAACGCAGCCTGTTTCTATTCAAGTCATTAGTCGACCATTTTATCAATGATGGCCAGCCTGTCGGGTCCCGTACCCTGGCACGGGATCTGGGTCTGGATATCAGCGCAGCAACGATTCGTAATGTCATGTCAGATCTGGAGGATCTGGGATTATTACAATCACCTCATACCTCGGCAGGGCGCATCCCCACGGCCAGAGGCTATCGTTTGTTCGTCGATAGTTTGTTGCGGGTGGGCGACCTTGGTAGTGATGAAATACATCGCATGGCTGAGGAAATGGAGGCAGTGAATAACACGCAAAACCTGATGCAAAGAACCTCATCAATGCTATCGGACATCACCCACCTTGCCAGCGTCGTGATGTTACCTCGGATTGAGCAGAGTACATTAAATCAGGTTGAATTCGTTTCCCTGTCTGACAATCGTATTCTGGTCATTTTTGTGATGAGTGATAACGAAGTCCAGAACAGGATTATTCACACAGCACGGACATTCAGTGCATCAGAGCTGGAACAAGCGGCCAATTACCTGAATAAAATGTTCACAGGCAAGGACCTGAATGACATCCGCAAGAATATGTTGGCTGAACTTGAGAGCATGAAAGATAACGTCAATAAGTTGATGCAGGCAGCCATCGAAATGGCGCAGCAAGCCATAGATACAAATTCACAGGATGGTGATTATGTGCTTGCAGGCGAAACCAACCTGATGGGTGTGTCGGGATGGGGCGATATAGAACGGCTTAAGCGCTTATTCGACACCTTCAATCAGAAGCGCGATATTTTGCATCTTCTGGAACAATCCATTAATGCCAAAGGTGTGCAAATCTTTATTGGTGAGGAGTCAGGTTATGAGGTACTGGATGATTGCAGTATCGTCACCTCACCCTACGAGTCTGAAGGTCAGATACTGGGTGTGTTGGGTGTGATTGGGCCTACGCGCATGGATTATGAACGAGTCATACCGATTGTGGATTTAACTGCAAAAATGCTGGGTTCGGCCTTGAATTCCAGGTAAGTACCCCCAACTAGATACGACAAACAACAATAAACCAGAAATATACCGGAAAGCCCCGTGATCAGGGGTTTTCTGTTGTTTTTAATACACGAATTAGCTTGAGGAAAATCATGACAGGCAAGCAGCAAGACGACGTCACCCTGGAAGAAGTTATTGAGGAAGTTGATGATCGATTATCGGGAGATGAAGTCTCAGTCGAGACTGATATTGAAACAGCCACAACAGAGATTACCATCGAATCGCTTACAGAGCAGATTGAAGCCCTGAAGGCATCGGCAGCAGATAACCTGGATAAGGCAGTTCGTGCACAGGCAGAATTAGACAACGTACGGAAACGTACCATTCGAGATGTCGAGAATGCGCATAAATATGCCCTGGATAAATTTATAAATGAGCTGTTGCCTGTGTTGGACAGTATGGAAATGGGGATCGTTGCCTCAGTGGAGGCGGAGGATGTCAGTAGTTTACGTGAAGGCCTGGAATTGACCCTGAAAATGTTCTGCTCATCTTTAGAGAAATCAGGAGTCCATCCAGTCAATCCCCAGAAGGGCGATAAATTCAACCCGGATCAACATGAAGCTGTGACCATGCAAGAAGTGGACGATGCTGAATCAGGCACTGTTGTCACAACGCTGCAGAAGGGATATGAGCTAAATGGACGTTTAATCAGGCCCGCCATGGTTATTGTGGCGAAATAATTATTGCACTGCCCTTGAAATAATGGCTAACAGACACATATACGAACCAACAGAAAGAATTACAGACATTTTTAATTAATTTAGAGCAGTTTTGGAGAACATCAAGATGGGAAAAATAATTGGAATCGACCTTGGAACAACAAATTCCTGTGTCTCAGTATTGGAAGGCGGCAAGCCCAAGGTAATTGAAAATAGTGAAGGTGGAAGAACAACACCTTCTATCGTTGCGTATGCAGAAGGTGATGAGGTTCTGGTTGGGCAATCCGCCAAACGCCAGTCTGTTACAAATCCAGAGAACACCCTGTTTGCCGTTAAGCGTTTGATCGGTCGTCGTTTCGAGGACGATGTGGTACAGAAAGATATCCATATGGTGCCCTACAAGATCGTCAAGGCCGATAATGGTGATGCCTGGGTTGAAGTCAAAGGTAAAAAAATGGCCTCACCTGAAATTTCTGCACGTGTGTTGATGAAGATGAAGCAGACGGCAGAAGATTATCTCGGTGAAGAAGTCACCGAAGCAGTGGTAACTGTTCCAGCCTACTTTAATGATTCACAGCGTCAGGCAACCAAGGATGCAGGTAAGATTGCCGGTCTTGAGGTGAAGCGCATCATAAATGAACCAACGGCTGCAGCATTGGCATTTGGTATGGACAAGAAAGAAGGTGATGCCAAGATTGCAGTTTACGATCTGGGTGGTGGTACCTTTGATGTGTCCATTATTGAAATTGCCGAGATTGATGGCGAACACCAGTTTGAAGTGTTATCGACCAATGGTGATACCTTCCTCGGTGGTGAAGATTTTGATTTACGCATCATCGATTTCATTTGTGAAGAATTCAAGAAAGAGCAGGGTGTCGATCTGCACAATGATCCATTGGCACTGCAACGACTGAAAGAAGCTGCAGAAAAGGCCAAGATTGAATTATCTTCAACTCAACAAACCGATATCAATCTACCGTATATAACGGCAGATGCAGGTGGTCCGAAGCATCTTAATATCAAGATGACTCGTGCCAAGCTGGAATCACTGGTTGAAGATTTGATCGAACGTACCGTTGAACCTTGTCGTGTTGCCCTGGAAGATGCGGGACTGAGTACCTCCGATATTACCGACGTGATTCTGGTCGGTGGCCAAACACGTATGCCGAAGGTGCAGGAAACAGTACAGCAATTTTTTGGCAAGGAACCACGTAAAGACGTGAATCCAGATGAAGCTGTGGCTGATGGTGCAGCGATTCAGGCTGGTGTCCTGGGCGGCGATGTCAAAGATGTTCTGTTACTGGACGTGACGCCATTGTCTTTGGGTATCGAAACCATGGGCAGTGTCATGACCAAGTTGATTGACAAGAACACAACTATACCGACCAATGCCAGTCAGGTGTTTTCTACTGCTGAGGATAATCAGGGTGCGGTGACCGTGCATGTCCTGCAGGGTGAGCGTGAGATGGCAACGGGTAATAAATCTCTGGGTCGATTCGATCTGTCGGATATCCCACCAGCTCCGCGTGGTATCCCACAAATTGAAGTCAGCTTTGATATTGATGCCAACGGTATTCTGAATGTCTCTGCCAAAGACAAGGCAACCGGTAAGGAACAGTCTATCATCATCAAGGCATCCAGTGGTCTCTCGGATGAAGAGGTTGAAAAAATGGTCAAGGATGCTGAGGCGCATGCTGAGGAAGATCGTCTGGCCAAGGAAATGGTTGAGTCTCGCAATATGGCAGACAACATGATCCACGCTTCCCGGAAGTCTATCGAAGAACTGGGTGACAAGGTTGAAGAACAGGAAAAGACCGATGTTGAAGCCGCGATTGCAGATGTAGAAGAAGCATTGAAGGGCGATAGCAAAGAGGCGATCGATGAGAAAACCACGAAGCTGACAGAAGTTGCCGGAAAACTGGCCGAGCGTGTTTATAAGCAAAGTGCTGAGGAAGGACAGGCAGAAGCTGGTACGACAGAAGGCAGTGCTGAGCCTCAGGATGATGTGGTCGATGCCGAGTTCGAGGAAGTCAAAGACGACGATAAATAAGCAGCCCATCAAACTCCATTGAAGTAGATGGGGTTTATTTGAAATAACCACGGCACGGCCCGAAAGAGATAACTTCTCTTTCGGGCTTGTTTGCGTGATAAAGCTATTGGAATTCAGGATTAGAACATAACACAAAATGGCAAAACGAGATTATTACGAAGTACTTGGTGTTTCAAAGAACGCAACAGATGCTGAACTGAAAAAGGCATACCGACGATTGGCGATGAAACATCATCCAGATCGGAATGAGGGAAACGAATCAGCAGAAGAAAAATTCAAGGAAGCAAAAGAAGCCCACGATATATTGTCCGATGAGCGCAAACGTGCGGCCTATGATCAGTTTGGACATGCAGGCGTTGATAACAATGCTGGTTCGGGTTTCGGCGGCGCAGGTGTTGGTGATATCTTTGATAGTGTTTTTGGTGACATCTTCGGCGGTGGTGCCCGAGGCGGAGGCGGACAGCGTGTTTATCGTGGCGCAGATTTACGCTATGACATGGGGCTAAGCCTGGAAGATGCTGTTGCCGGAACCACAGTCAAAATCAGAATCCCGAAGCTTGTCGAATGTGATGGCTGCAGTGGCTCAGGTGCAAAGAAAGGCAGTACACCAGCGACCTGTCCTACCTGTGCAGGCCAGGGCCAGGTGCGTATGCAACAGGGATTTTTCTCCTTGCAACAGACCTGCCCGCAATGTCGTGGACAGGGCAAAATAATTAAAGATCCATGTACACAGTGTCGTGGACAGGGTCGAGTTAAAGATACCAAAACGATTTCAGTGAAAGTACCTCCTGGTGTTGATAATGGAGATCGAATCCGTTTATCAAATGAAGGTGAAGCTGGTGAAAATGGTGGGCCACCAGGTGATTTATATGTCCACGTGAATGTAAAGGAACATGCGATTTTTACCAGAGATGACACACACCTTCATTGTGATGTGCCGATCAGCTATACAACAGCAGCACTGGGTGGTGAGCTTGAAGTGCCAACATTAGGAGGCCGTGTAAAACTGAAGATCCCGGCTGAAACCCAGAGTGGAAAAATATTTCGCCTGCGAAGCAAAGGTGTAAGATCGGTACGATCTTCTTCCAAAGGTGATTTGCTTTGTCACGCGGTTGTGGAGACGCCAGTCAATCTCACTAAAGAACAAAAGGAAATACTTAAAGATCTTGAACGTTCTATGGGAGAGGGTGGAACCAAACATAGTCCACAGGCTTCATCATGGCTGGATGGGGTTAAGAAATTTTTTGATGACATGACGAGTTGAGTCGTGCAACGGTCTCAAGTTAAAAATAATTTAGTATTTAAAAGACAGAGAAATATTCATGGCAATTAAAATTGGTATCTGTGGTGCAGCGGGCAGAATGGGCAAAACCATTCTGGAAGTGTGTAATGAGACAGAGTGTGTCGAAATAGGGGCTGCTATTGAATATAGTGGTTCTTCAATGATTGGTGTCGATGCTGGCGAGCAAGCAGGGATTGGTCATATCGGTATTGCCATCACGGATGACATTTCCAAAGTTACCGATCAGTTTGATGTGCTCATCGACTTTACGGTGGCCACATCATTTACAGATAATCTTGAAAAATGTCATGCTGCTGGCAAAGCTATGGTCATTGGCACAACAGGGCTTGATGATGAGCAAAAAGAGCTTATTAATAAAGCAGCCGAAGATGTTGCCATTGTCTTTGCACCTAACATGAGTATTGGTGTGAATCTCTGTTTAAAATTACTGGAAATGGCTGCGCAGGTAATTGGCAACGATACCGATATTGAAATTATCGAAGCACACCACAAACATAAAAAAGATGCGCCTTCCGGTACAGCCTTACGCATGGGTGAAGTGATTGCAGATACGCTAGGCCGTAATTTAAAAGAGTGTGCGGTTTATGGTCGTGAAGGCGTCACTGGCGAACGCGATAAAAACACCATTGGTTTTGAAACCATTCGTGCTGGTGATATTGTCGGTGAACATACCGTTATGTTTGCCTCGGCAGGTGAACGCGTAGAAATCACTCACAAAGCGACTTCCAGAAAAACCTTTGCCTCAGGCGCCGTGAGGGCAGCGCAATGGTTGACGGATAAGGATAAAGGACTGTTCGATATGCAGGATGTTTTGGGAATCTAAATAGAAAATCAGGCTTTTCTCTCTATGGCCCATTAGCGACCCAATCTCTGGCCTGTTCCAGTTCCTGGTAAGAAAATAATTTAATTTCTGCACTTATAAAGTGACTGGCAATGGTTTCGGCAAAATTACCTACCACCGAATCTGTTGATAATGCAACACGGGATACCTTTTTATGATGATCATGAACAAATTTAAGGTGTGAAGCCAGTCCTGCGAATGACTCCCAGCCAGGAAAAGACTTTGTGTGAATCAGAAGGCCACCAAACCGGGCAGCCTGCTCGATGTATGGATCAATGATCTTTGCAGCATGAACAAAATCCTCTTTCGACAACGGCCCATCTGGCTCAAGTATTGCGATACCATTTTCCTCATCAATCTCTACTGACAGCATGTTTTTTACCTCCGATTAGTGTAATTATCAAATGCTTGCATAATAAATGCCTGAATCTTATACGACGAACCGCAACACCAGAAAAGGAACAAGAAAAAACAGGAATATACTTAATTTGTAAAAAGCCATGCTTAGATAGTGTATGGCGTCAAAGCGCTCAATCGATAAGGTGAACCACTTGCCATGAAAATGATACATCCAGTCATGTGCCAGTGTGAAAAATAGAAACCACAAAAGCAAAATCGCGTAGTTGATAAGTGCACTCCAGCCCAGAACATCGCTGATTAAATCAATATTCATGATATTTCCTCCTGATTTTCGCAGAGCTTAGTACTGAATTAAAGAAAAATCCTTGATCTAAATCTATTAAAGTTTATTTGTATGCCAGATCGAATCAATGAATTTTTCTGTATAAGCAGGGTTTAGGGGATACTTTTTTCGATGATGTTATCATTTCTATATGAATGAAGTGAAAGTAAGTGCTGCAGTTGCTTTAATTATTACTGAATGTGATTCACCTTCTGTGCTTTTATTAAAGCGTGCCGAAAACACAAATGATCCCTGGTCTGGTCAGTGGGCTTTCCCTGGTGGACGCTGGGAAGAGGGTGATGAGGATTTAATTGATACCAGTATTCGGGAAACCTACGAAGAATGTGGTTATCAGTTATCAAGGGACGAACTTATCATGACTTTACCCCATACTTTTGCAGGAAATTATTCTGGCTTTCCTGTGATGGTTGCGCCGTTTCTGTGGAAGGTTAAAGATAGGGGAAAATTACAGCTGGATAGTACTGAGATGGAAGCAGCACGATGGCAGGAAATTGAACATCTAAAGGATACGACTTTGCATAAAGATGATCTTGTTATTCCAGATTACCCGGAACATAGTTTTTCATACGTGATGCTGGATGACGTGCCACTCTGGGGTTTTACTTACCGGGTATTGATGGATTATCTTAATGAGCATGATGCCTCTTAGCTTTATCCTGAACACAATAATGTATCTGTCATGAGTCGTTCGACCTTTGGCTTATTCTTCGGTCCATTATTATTTTTAATATTTATGTTGATGCCACAACCGGAAGGCCTGAGTGAACAGGGCATGATGGTTGCGGGGATTGCGGTACTGATGGCAGCCTGGTGGATAACGGAAGCCATACCGATTCCGGCAACTGCATTAATTCCAATTGTGCTTTATCCAGTTTTAGGTGTTATGTCACCAGCCGATGTTACACAGTCTTATGCGCATCATCTGATATTTCTGTTTATGGGTGGATTTATGATCGCGGTGACTGTAGAGAAATGGCATCTACATCAGCGAATCGCATTGAACACGATTCGCATAGTCGGCATGACACCTGATCGCATTATCCTTGGTTTTATGATTGCTACTGCATTTCTTTCCATGTGGATCAGTAACACTGCTTCGACCATGATGATGATGACCGTGGGCCTGGCAGTTTTACATCAAATTGCCATGGAGATAGATGCTGATGAGTCAACGCATAATATTGATACTCGTGAAGGTCATTTCCGTTTTGGTGTCGCACTGATGTTGGGTATTGGATATTCCGCATCCATTGGTGGTGTCTCGACTTTAATCGGGACGGCACCGAACCTGGTTTTCGCCGGGATTGTTGAAGATATTTATGGCATCAGCATTAATTTTTTACAATGGATGTCGTTCGGTGTGCCATTGGCAATAGTCATGCTTGCGATCACATGGTTCTATCTAACAAGAATTGCTTATCCCAGTGAGATCGATCACTTGCCCGGGGGCGAAGCAACCATCCGTAATGAGATAGAAGCGCTGGGGAAAATAAGTTCTCAGGAAAAGAAAGTGTTGTTCGTGTTTTGTGGTGTGGCTGCAGCCTGGATATTAAGAGGCGTACTGGATATCAAGGCATTGCATTTGATTAAAGATTCTACGATTGCAATGGCTGGGGCATTGGTATTATTCGTGATCCCGTCTAACTGGCCCAAGCGTGAATTTTTGCTCGACTGGAAGACCGCGGTGACAATCCCATGGGATATCCTGATATTGTTTGGTGGTGGTTTTGCACTGGCAAAAGGCTTTAGTGAATCAGGACTGACAAGCTTCATTGCTGGTCAACTATCTGTTCTGCAAGGAAGTAATATTCTTTTCATCATTGCTGTTGTGACTTTACTGGTTATTTTTCTGACAGAACTGACGTCAAATACAGCAACTGCATCACTGACATTACCGATTATGGCCGCATTGGCGGGTGCCATGCAGATTCATCCTTATGGTTTGATGGTAGCAACCGTCATTGCTGCCTCATTCGCATTTATGTTGCCCGTAGCAACACCACCAAATGCGATTATATTCAGTAGTCGTTATGTGACGATTCCACAAATGATGAAGGCTGGTATCTGGCTGAATTTAATCGGTGTGGTATTGATAAGCCTGTTTGTCATGTTTTTGTTACCCATCGTCTGGGGAATTGATATTCGTTTATATCCCGAGGCATTTATATCCAGGTAACTATAGTGAACGCACTATAGATTTCTTGTCTTATACTTGAACGAATAAAATACAACATATAATTAATTTACGGAGATTTGAAATGTTAAGAGTTGCAGTAATGACTTTATTTTTCTATTGCATCTGCACTTCCAGTGTTTTTGCAGTCGATAAGAAAGATATTCCAGAATACAAACAGACCGGTGCCGGGCTTTATATAACTTCCAGTGAAGCCTACGATGAGATTCAATCAGAAGGAAATAAAATATTGTTTCTGGATGTCCGCACAAGATCTGAAATAGCATTTGTGGGGATGCCTACAGCCGCTGATGCAAATGTGCCTTATATGTTCATGGCCGAACCCATGAAATGGAATGATGATTGGGGCAGTTTTGAAATGACAGGTAATCCGGATTTTCTCAATGCAGTCAAACAAAGACTTGAAGAAAAAGGCCTGACTCAGGATGACAAGGTATTTTTAATGTGTCGTTCAGGAGGTAGAAGTGCCTCCGCTGTTGATTCATTGACCAAGGCAGGGTTCACGAATGTCTATTCTGTGGTTGACGGTTATGAGGGTGACACGGCAAAGAATGGCAAGCGCATTCTCAATGGTTGGAAGAACAGTAATCTGCCCTGGGGTTATAAACTGGATAAGAAAAAAATGTATCTACAAAAATAATCCGGGCAAATTAAAAGGAAGATAATCTTTCTGCAAAAAATTACATTTATGTGAAAGCCGCGCTGATTCACTCTCAGGAATCAGCGGGCTTGAATGCAACTTAAAATTATTGAAATCTGAGCGACATGCCCGCATAAAAATTCAGTTCAGGCGCAGGTTCAAAGAACTTACTCCTTGATTCATTGACACGGACTGCACCAATGTAATTTTTGTCAAATATATTATTGATGCCAACAAAAGGCGTGAACACCGTGTTACCCGAGTCGATTGTATAACCAAAGCGGAAATTTGACACCGTATAGTCTTCAGCTGCATCAGAGTTGGCATTATCAACAAAAACCTGATCGACAAACTGCGTATCCCATACGCTATAAAAACCTGATGGATGGTAATAGGCGAGTTCTACAAAAGCCATTTGTTCAGGAATACCTGGAATGGCATTGTCTTTAAACGATGTTCCCCCCACAGTAAATTCATCAAACTCAAAATCCGAGTAGGTATAGGCAAAAGATACATCCAGGCCTTGTAGGGGCTTGATAGTCATGGCTGCTTCTACACCATTACGGGTCGTCTCACCTGCGTTGGTAAAAAAATCAGAACCTGCAGGGTTCTGTCCTGCCAGAACCAGTTCGTCTTCTGTTGCAGACTCAAAGGCTACTTCGTAGCGGGCATCCGACGGCGCGTGCGCGGCCTTTAGACACATCCCGCCTTCGCTGATGTTGACCGCCTGCGCCACACGAAGGGCCTCGTCCGGGTTGCGAACCGCAGGGTCACTACTCGTCGCCAGCACCCACGCCAGGGTGTTGGTCGCCGCGGCCAGCTCCGCGGAGCCCCGCACTGGGATCTGCATGTCGATGATCACGATCCGATACGGGTCGCCCTCGCGGTGCGCCTGTCGCATCGCCTCGAGCGCCGCCGTCGCGCTGTTGGCCTCCTCCTCGCGGCAGCCCCACTGGCTCAGCTGCTCGAGCAGCGTGCCGC
>JAIVVP010000016.1:0-14919 GCA_049189775.1 Gemmatimonadota bacterium
TGGCAAAGATCACGCCAAGCGCCAGATAGGATTCTGTTAACAAACGCATACCCTCGCGTTGTTTGTTCCATAAAACCTTAGCGAGAATAATATAAAGCGTAGCAATCGCTAATGCAGATAATGCCTGTCCATACTCAAAGTCCCTGACCAGGGCACTTTGCAATGTAAAACCAACCAGGGGTACGCCAAAAACCAGGGAGCCATCCACCAGACCTTTAAGATGTGGTGGCTGACGATGTGCAAACAATACTGAGATAGCAACATAATACAAAAAGAATAAAATCAGGAAAGGCTCAGTGCTATTAAACTTATCTGGCTGATAACCTTCATAACCCCAAAGCGAGGCAATCACAAAGGTAAAAACAAATCCTAACCAGTTTAAAATCCGCCAGGATTTATGCCATGCGATCCCTAAAATACCGGCATTCAGAAATGCATAATAGGAAAACAGGGCAACATGATTACCAGATCCGGTTGAGGTTAATATAGGCGCCAGGAAGCCACCGACCGTTGCAAAAACAGCAAGTGATTTAGAGTCCTGTAGAACAGCAAGGATGCAGGAAAAAACCACCAATGCCAGCATCAGGAAGAAGGTCAATCCCAATGGCATTAAAGTAAAAAATTTCGCAGCAGAAAATACCGTGATATAGAGTATGCCAACTGCACCGCCCTGTATCACCAGGGCATAGGCTGCATTTTTTATGCGTAGGCGCCAGCCAAAAACTAGCAGTGCGATACTGCCGATTGCTACGGCTATAAACCAGAATTCAACAGGAATGACATGTTTGCCTGCGGCGTACTTCAATAAGAATGACACACCAAAGAAAAGCACAATGACGCCGATTTTTACCACGACATTGCCCTTGGTAAAAAAATCTTTTATCCAGCTAATAGCCTTGTCAGCAATATCAGGTGTTCTCGGCATAGCTGGTGGGGCTTGCCAGGCATCCTCTTGCAGTGGTTTATCGTCCTGGGGTTTACTGACTTGGAGTTTACTGTCCTCGGCTTCTATATCCTGGGCTTTAATATCCTTATCTTCACTGACAGTCTGTGCATAAGTCACATCTGCTGCTGCAACATCTTTATCTAATTTCTCTGGCTCTGGAATTTCTTCAGCGTCTGTTTCTTTCCTTACTTCTGATGAAGGTTCCACATCGACGCGACTATCGATAAGATTGGATTGAATTAACTTGAGTTGCGCTTCAACTTTTTTGAGTGCTTTCTGCTGCTGGATAAGTGCACCTGCAATCCAGCCAATGAAAAAACCAAGTCCTACGCCTGTCGCTTCAGCGTTTGACCAATCACCAATGATGTATCCTACATATGCCCCAATAAAACAGAATAGTATCTTCATAAGAGACAACGACCTTCCAGTGTTTTGCCGATGCTACACTCTAAACCAAACAGCAATGAATTTCACAGACTTAGGGAGACTCTGGTCTCATTTCATAAATAATTCGATCAAATCATTCAGATAACGATGACCGGTTTCTGTTGGTTTTATCCTGTTAATATCCCATTCAATCAATCCTTTTTCTTCTGCCACTTCCAGTTGCTTGTGGATATGCTTCAGTGGCATACCTGTGTGCTCAAGGAAAAGGGAAGGATGAAAGCCTTCATTTAGACGTAGGGCATTCATCATGAATTCCAGTGGCAATTCATCTCTGCCGGGCGATCTGGTTTCCGTTATTGCATTGGACTGCTTCACCTTATCGATATAACTCTGCGGGATACGATGACGTGCATAACGCTCTATCTTGCCTTCTGCAACATGTGTCAATTTCCCATGCGCCCCGGCACCAATCCCCAGGTAATCACCAAACCGCCAATAATTTCGATTGTGTTGGCATTGATGATTCTCTCCCTTTCTGGCGTAGGCAGATACCTCATATTGTTTAAATCCCTGATCAGATAAATATGTCTGCCCCTGCTGTTGCATGTCCCATAATAGATCATCAACGGGTAAAGCCGGTGGTTTCGAATAAAAAACTGTATTGGGTTCAATAGTCAGTTGATACCAGGAAAGGTGCGTGGGTTGTTGTTCTATGGCCACTTCCAGATCAGACATGGCCTCATCAACCGATTGATCTGGCAAGCCAAACATCAGGTCGATATTGATTTCATCAAAGCCGGCATCTTTTGCCATGGCAATAGCAGCCAGGGCTTCTGCGCTATTATGTATGCGACCCAGTCGTTTTAATTTCTCATCATCAAAGCTCTGTACACCAATCGACAGTCGATTGATCCCTGACTCGCGATAGGCCTTGAATCGTTCCGCCTCTGCTGTTCCCGGATTGGCTTCCATGGTCACTTCAGTGTTTTGATAAAATGTCAGTCTTGAACGCAGTGCCGCCATCAGACGTTCGATTGCCTCTGCAGAAAACAGGCTCGGTGTGCCACCACCAATAAATATACTGACTATGGGTCGACCCCAGATACGCGGTAGTTCAGATTCAAGATCACTGATCAGTGCATCAACATAAGCCTCCTCTGGAAACACTTCTTTATTGGTCGCATGTGAATTGAAATCACAATAAGGACACTTTTTAATGCACCAGGGTAGATGTATGTATAAAGATAAAGGCGGGTTGGTTTTGAATGACAACATTTTGTAGGTGGTTACTAGTAGATAGTATTTGGCAGGTAGTAGCTTAGGTTAACTACTCCACTGAATATATATCGTTAAGTTTATCCAATAGCTGCATTAGCGCCTGACCCCTATGACTTAATTTATTTTTTACCTCCGGCGGCAATTCTGCCGAAGTGCACTGCTGAGATTCGACATAAAATACCGGATCATAACCAAATCCATTCTCACCTTTCGGATCGGTAACCAGCTGCCCTTCCCAGACACCCTGAGCAATAATGGGAACCGGGTCATCTTTATCTCTTAAATAAACCATTGAACAGATAAACCGGGCTGTACGTTGTTCTTCTGGAAATGGTTTTATCATGTCGATAAGTTTTAACAGATTATCTTCATCACTTGCACCAACGCCTGCAAAACGTGCCGAATAGATCCCGGGATGACCTTGCAGGACATCGACGGCAATTCCAGAATCATCTGCAATTGCGGGCAGGCCCGTATGCTGCGCAGCATTCCTGGCCTTAAGTATGGAATTTTCAAGGAAAGTAAGCCCGGTTTCTTCTATCTCTGGCACATCAAATTCAGACTGTGGCAAAACATCAATATCCAGGCCATCCAGTAGCTGGGCAATTTCACGTAACTTGCCAGCGTTACCACTGGCAAATACGATTTTATTTGATGTCGATCCCACGAAGGCTAATTCTGTTAGGCTAAAACCTTATGCCATGGCCTTATGCCAAGACATTATGCAAGGGCCTTGTTCTGCATCTCGAAGAGTTCAGTGATTCCCTTTTGTGCCAAAGCCAGCATCTCGTTGAGTTCATCCGTGCTAAAGGCATGACCTTCTGCAGTGCCCTGTACTTCAATAAAGTGGCCTTCACCATTCATCACTACATTCATGTCAGTTTCTGCGTTTGAGTCTTCAGCATAATCGAGATCCAGTACAGCAGTGCCTTGATAGATCCCCACAGAGACAGAAGCAATAGCACTATTCACAGGATCTTCATTCAGTATTTTTTCATACTGCAGGGATCTGACAGCATCGACCAGTGCTACATAAGCGCCGGTAATAGATGCAGTTCGTGTACCGCCATCGGCCTGGATCACATCACAGTCGACAGTCAGTGTTCTTTCACCCAGTTTTTTAAGATCAACCACGGCGCGCAGGGAACGTCCTATCAGACGCTGGATTTCCATGGTTCTTCCCCCCTGGCTACTTTGTGTTGCCTCTCTACGCATGCGTGAATTAGTCGAACGCGGCAACATGCCATACTCTGCAGTTAACCAGCCCTGTCCCTTGCCCTTGAGAAACCCGGGAACCCGATCTTCAATACTCACCGTACAAATAACTTTGGTTTTACCAAATTCAACCAACACTGAACCTTCAGCATGACATGTGTAATCCCGGGTCAGTTTGATTTCCCGCAGTTGATCAGGGGCTCTTCCACTTGGACGCATTTATTCTCTCCGTATCAAAAAATGCCCGAATTATACATGATTAAAGCCATGGTACTTGGCTATTTGCCTTAATATCCCATGTAGTTTGGTATAAACTTACCGCCCTCAATAGACGTGATCAGAGATCTTAATATGACAGCAAGCATGACGGCCTATGGTCGCACTGAAGAAACAAGCGAAACCGGACATATCACCTGGGAAATCAGGAGTGTCAATCACCGCTATCTTGAGGTGAATATTCGTCTACCGGAAGAGCTGAGAATGCTGGAAGCCAAAATCCGTGAACATATATCAAGCAAACTCAAACGTGGCAAAGTGGATTGTTCATTACGTTTTGATGCAGATGAGATATCTGATGATGGTTTGTCTATCAATACAGAACTGACAAATAGCCTGGTGAAATCTGCAGAATCCATACAATCATCAATGGCCAACCCTGCAGCACTCAATGCAATGGATGTTCTGCGCTGGCCTGGCGTCATTAATCGAGACATGATTGATGCTGCATCAATCTCTGCACCTTTACTGAAACAACTGGATATAACACTGGAAAGCGTTGTTGAAATGCGCCTGGGTGAAGGTAAAAAATTACAGGCCATGATACTTGAACGCTGTGACAACATTGCTGCCTTACTTAAAATCTTTAGTGATAAATTACCGGAAATACAACAAATGCTGCGAGACAGACTGTCTCAGAAATCGCAGGAACTGGATATCGAACTGGATAAGGACAGACTGGAACAGGAAATATTATTGTTGGTACAAAAATCGGACGTCGCGGAAGAACTGGACAGACTGGATGCACACCTGGGAGAAGTACGGCAAGTGCTGGAAAAAAATGAACCTGTGGGGCGAAGACTGGACTTCCTGATGCAAGAATTAAACAGGGAAGCAAACACGCTGGGTTCAAAGGCAGCAAATCTTGATTACACAAATACCTCTGTTGATCTGAAGGTGCTTATCGAACAAATGCGAGAGCAGATACAAAATATTGAATAAGCAAACCAACAAACCCGGTAAATTGATCGTTATCTCTGCACCTTCTGGTGCAGGGAAAACAACATTGGTAAAAGCGCTTTGCGAGGCCAATCTAGAATTGATGGTGTCGGTTTCTCATACTACACGTCCGAGACGTGATGGCGAGAAGGATGGAATTGCATACCATTTCACTGACGTTGATTCCTTCAGAGAGATGGTTGATGGTGGACAGTTCCTTGAACATGCCAAAGTATTCGACAATTATTATGGGACATCCAAAGCAGCAATTGAGACTCAACTGGAAAATGGGATTGACGTGATCCTGGAGATTGACTGGCAGGGCGCACAAGGAATTCGTCAGCTGATACCCGAAAGTATTAGCATTTTTATACTCCCGCCCAGCTATCAGGCACTGGAAACCAGGCTCACAGGTCGAGGAGGAGACGATGCTGGCACTATTCAAAGGCGAATGGATGATGCGATTAATGAGCTCTCACACTACAAAGAATACGATTATCTGGTCATAAATGATGAATTCGAGCTTGCACTCACTGAATTACAGGACTTATTTGCCGCTTTTCGGGAAAACCAACGACCCCAACAGGCAGATCTTAGTGAATTTGTCACTCGCCTAATGGCAAAAAACTAGAATTTTCAGTAGAATAGCGCGTATCGTGACACCATCGTCTTGGCAGTAACTCTTCCTATAGAAGTCTGGCGTTCCGTTTCACTTTTTTCTATTTACATATGTATGAATAATGAGGTTTAAGAATGGCCAGATTAACAATTGAAGATTGCCTGACACATATAGACAACCGCTATGACCTGGTGGCATTAGCCTCCAAACGCGCCAGACAACTGACTTTAGGTAAAGACGCCCTGGTGGATGAAGATAATGATAAACCCACTGTGATTGCACTGCGCGAAATTGCTGCGGGTCTTATCACATTAGAAAATATCGATACCATCGGTAAAACTGAATTGCTTGATGAATTCGCAATGTTAGATGAAGGCGAAGAAGCAACCACTGCAGAATAATCTATGCCACCCTGTAACATAACAGGGTGGTACTTTGTGTTGCTTTTTAATAAAGCTTCTCTCGACACATTTTCATATTCTAATACAGAAAATAATTTCGACACATACACTGTCGTAAATTCACTGCGCTTAAATTCCATTCATAACTCAATCTGGTCACTTTATGTATCAGGTTAGCGATCTCACGAATGTAATGAGTTCATATCTCGATCCACATCAGATTGATCGGGTATTTCAAGCCTATGAATTCAGTGCCAAGGCACATGAAGGGCAACAGCGCATCAGCGGAGAACCATACATCCACCACCCGTTAGAAGTTGCAGGTATTCTCGGTGAAATGCATATGGATCATCAAACCCTGATGGCTGCCATTCTCCATGATGTCCTCGAAGATACTCCGATAGCCAAGGATGATATCAGGAAAAAATTCGGAAAAAATGTTGCCGAGCTGGTTGATGGTGTTAGTAAACTTACCCAGGTCCACTTCGATAGTGTAGAAGAAGCACAGGCCCAGAATTTTCGCAAAATGCTCATGGCCATGAGTCAGGACATCCGCGTCATACTGGTTAAGCTGGCTGATCGACTGCACAACATGAGAACCCTGGGGGCCCTGCGTCATGAAAAACGCATGCGCATCTCGCGTGAAACTCTGGATATCTATGTGCCCATTGCACAACGACTGGGCCTGAATAATATTCGCCTTGAACTTGAAGAACTTGGGTTTTTAGCCATGTATCCCATGCGCCACAGGATATTAACTGAACAGGTCCGTAAGGTGCGTGGCAACAGGAAAGAGGTAATCACCAAGATCAGGAATGCCTTACGTCGAAGAATGCGTCAGGAAAAATTGCCGGTTGAGATCCAGGGCAGGGAAAAACACCTGTATGGCATCTATGAAAAAATGCGTAGAAATAAACTGACTTTCAATGAAGTCTACGATGTCTACGCCTTTAGAATCCTGGTGGAAGATGTAGACAATTGTTATCGAGCACTTGGTGTTGTACATAACCTCTATAAACCGGTCCCGGGAAAATTCAAGGATTATATTGCTATCCCCAAGACCAATGGTTACCAGTCCCTGCACACTGTTTTGTTTGGCCCCTTCGGTGTAAATATTGAGGTGCAGATTCGCACAAAAGAGATGAATGATGTTGCTGAAGCCGGTATTGCCGCACACTGGCTTTATAAATCCGGTAAAAAGACCGGGGATAGAAGTGGGGCACATCGTAAGGCTCGCGAATGGTTGCAACGTATCATAGAAATGCAGCAAACAGCCGGAAATCCCCAGGAATTTCTTGATAGCGTCAAGGTCGATCTTTTCCCTGATGCCGTCTATATATTTACGCCCAAGGGAAAAATTATTGAATTACCCAAAGGTGCAACTGCTGTAGATTTTGCCTATGCCATTCATACCGATGTCGGCGATACCTGCACAGGCGCAAGGATAAACCGGAGCCTGGCGCCACTGGGGACAAGACTTTATAGTGGTCAATCAGTTGAGATTATAACCTCACCCAATGCCAGGCCAAATCCTGGATGGCTTAAATTTGTTTTCACAGCCAGGGCCAGAACCAGTATCCGCCATTACCTGAAAAACCTGCAGGAAGATGAAGCCATTGCGCTGGGTTTACGTCTACTCAACCGGGAACTGGATCAGTTTGGCTATCGCTATGATCAAATAAAACAGGCAAAACTCAAAGAAGTTCTGAAGGAATATCATCTGGATAATGATCAGGCCCTATTGGCTGAAGTTGGTCTGGGCAACCGGATTGCACCGCTGATTGCCAGGCGTCTGATTGATACAGATAAAAAATCCTCGGCAGTTACAAATGGTGACCGTCAGGAAAATGAAACTCAACCTTTCGTTATCAAGGGCACTGAAGGAATGGTGGTACATTTTCCAAAATGTTGTCACCCCATACCAGGAGATCCAATCGTCGGCTTTAGCTCAGCCGGGCGTGGTATCGTCATACATTATCGATCCTGTAAAAATATTGCAGAGTTTCGTAATCAACCTGAAAAGTGGATTGATGTAGAGTGGGAAGAAAATATCGAACGCGAATTCGCAACTCAAATTCGTATGTATGCAACAAACCAGCGCGGCGTACTTGCCACAGTCGCTGCCGCCATCTCGGAACAGGAAGCTAATATCCTGAATGTTGAGATCCAGGACAAGGATGATCGCGATACATTATTGTCATTTGATATAGAAGTGAGAGATAGACAACACCTGGCCCAGGTCATACGGCGCATCAGGCGTATCAAACATATTTCCCATATCAGCAGATAACACAAGTACTGTAATTAATTAAAATAGAATGTTTGGAGAAACATCATTATGGCAAGAAGTATCATTTCTACAGATAAAGCACCGCAGGCAATAGGCACCTACTCACAGGCCGTAAAGATTGACAATACTGTCTATCTGTCAGGACAAATTCCACTCGTGCCCGAGACCATGCAGCTTGTTGATGGTGATATGCGCATGCAGATTACCCAGGTATTTAATAACCTGACAGCAGTTGCCGAAGCATCAGGTGGCTCATTGGCGGATGTGGCCAAGTTGAATATTTATCTGACCGACCTCAGTCATTTTCCCCTGGTCAATGAAGTTATGTCTGAGTTCTTCAGCGAACCTTATCCGGCGAGAGCAGCCGTCGGTGTGGCAGAACTACCCAAGGCTTCTCTGGTTGAGATGGATGCTGTTTTAGTCTTGCCCGGGTAATATTGGCCTGAATAATTATAAGTAGCAGATTTTGGGTACTAAAGCTTCCCTTTCACTCACTGATTCCGTTTTAGAATTATCAGGAGTCGTCCCCAAGGTAGAAGAGAAGTTAAATCGTGTCGGTATTTTGACCATACAAGATTGTCTGTTTCACTTACCTTTACGCTATCAGGATAAAACGCGGCTTTCCCTGATAGGCACTCTACAAGCTGGCCAAGAGGCCCTGGTCGAGGGAACAATAGAAATCACCCAGATAAAATTTGGACGCAGACGTTCCCTACTCTGCCTGATCAGTGATGGCACAGGAACATTGATGCTGAGGTTCTTCCACTTTTCCCGCGCCCAGCAACAAAGACTCGAAAAAGGCACGGTGCTTCGTTGTTATGGCCAGATCAGAAAAGGTAGCCAGTCTCTGGAAATTGCGCACCCTGAATATAGACATATTGATCCTGATAATGCGCCTGCGATTGAAAAACAGTTGACTGCAATCTATCCACTGACTGAAGGCCTGCAACAAAGAACTTTACAGAAGCTCGCCACGCAGGCACTGGGTGTATTAAGTAAAGATGAAGACAAGCCAGCCGAATTATTACCCGATGAAATTCTATCTACTTTTGATCTGCCGGATCTGGTCTATGCCTTAAGCTATGTGCATTGCCCGCCGCCAGAGGCAGATCTGCAATTATTAAAAGCGCGCCAACACCCGACACAACAGAGACTCTCCTTTGAAGAATTACTGAGCCAGCATTTAAGCTTGCAACGAGTTCGGCAAAAGACACAGGCCCTGCAGGCTACGCCTATGAAGAGTCAGGGTCAGTTAACAAAGAAATTCATGCAACAGCTGGCCTTCACCCTGACCCCTGCACAAGAAAAAGTTTTGGGAGAAATAGAACAGGACTTGAAAAAAGACATGCCCATGCTGAGACTATTGCAGGGTGATGTTGGCTCAGGAAAAACCGTGGTCGCGGCACTTGCTGCTTTACGTGTTCTGGAATCCGACTGCCAGGTGGCACTGATGGTACCAACGGAATTACTGGCTGAACAACATTTCCAGACATTCAGCCAATGGTTCAAAGATATGGATGTTGAAATATTGCTGATCACAGGCAAGGCATCAAGGTCAGAACGTGATGCAAATCTCAATGTCCTCAGTAATAAACAACGCGTCATCGCCATTGGCACACATGCCTTGTTTCAGAAAGACATTAGCTTCTCAAATCTGGGCCTGATTATTATTGATGAGCAACATCGATTTGGTGTGCATCAGAGGCTCACTTTACTGGACAAGGGTATTGTTGAAGATTACCTCCCACACCAGTTGATTATGACAGCAACGCCAATACCCAGAACTCTGGCAATGACAGTCTATGCAGATCTGGATATATCAATTATTGATGCCCCACCACCAAATCGACAGGAAATTAATACCGTAGTTATCTCAAACGATCGCCGCAATGAAATCAGTGCCAGAATAAAAACAGCCTGTGATGATGGCCGGCAGGTGTACTGGGTGTGTACATTAATCGAGGAATCAGAGGTATTACAATGCCAGACTGCGACCGAGACATTCCAGCAGCTGTCAGAAAAATTAGATGGTGTTCAGATCGGCTTGATCCACGGTAGAATGAAAAATAAGGAAAAAGAAGCCATCATGGCCTCTTTTAAAGAGAATAAAATACAATTACTGGTTGCAACAACCGTCATTGAAGTTGGTGTTGATGTTCCGAATGCAAGTCTTATGATCATTGAAAATGCAGAACGACTGGGTTTGTTTCAATTACACCAATTGCGTGGTCGAGTAGGTCGTGGCAGTGTCAAAAGTGATTGTGTTTTAATGTACCAGGCCCCTTTGGGTGATTTGGCACGTTCCAGGCTAGAGACTTTGCGGAATACAAACGATGGTTTTGAGATTGCCGAAAAAGATTTGCAACTCAGAGGCCCTGGTGAACTGACTGGCACCCGACAAACCGGACTACCTGACTTGCGCATTGCGGATATACTTCGAGATGCCAGGCTGCTTGGTGATGTTCAACGGGCCGCTAAAATATTACAGGAAAAATATCCCCAACACGTTGATCTATTAATCAAACGATGGCTGGGCAAGGAACTTGACTATAGTAATGTGTAATTTAACAGGCACGAGTTCGTGACTATAAAGTGGAAAGATGCCGGATTTATTGGCAATAGCTCTATTACAGCCAATCTTCGTGCGTGTATGCTCGACACTGGTTCGCTTATCGAACATCTGGAACAATATTCACCAGAAAAAATCTCATTAACCCTGGAAGCTCAATCCTGGGGGAAACCACATCCGGATGAGTCGAAAATACTGCATCTACGAAGTGGTGCTTACGGTTTGTTGCGTGAAACATTCCTGACCTGTGGCGATCATCCCTGGGTCTATGCGCGGACTATTATACCGCCGCAGACACTGCAAGGATCTCGAAGACTGGAACGCTGGGGCAATCAACCACTGGGAAATTACCTGTTTTCTGACAAACTGACATACCGTGGAAAGATAGAAATTGCAGAATTAAAGACTTCAACTACCCCCTACTCTCCAATATATAATCTTGCCATTGCAGAAGACAGCACGCTTTGGGGAAGACGCTCATTATTTTTTATCAGGAACAAACCATTACTGCTTACAGAAATCTTTCTACCCGAAGCGATTAAATGCATCGACACCTTGAAAAAATAGTGCTTGTTGCAAAAATATGCGGCAATAAGATCCAGGCCATGTCTTTTAATCTTGGCGCTATCGTTATCACAGTTGCTAATAAATCATATTTGAAATTGAGACAATACTATTGTGTTGTAACCAGGACCATTAAATCAAACTGGCCATTTGTCAAAAAAAGACTTGTTCAATATTACTATCTCATTCGACTCGATAAGCCTGTAGGTATTCTGCTTCTGTTATGGCCTGTTTTATGGGCATTATGGATCGCTGCAGAAGGTACTCCTGATCTAAATGTGTTAATCATTTTCATTCTTGGTGTCATTGTCATGCGTTCAGCTGGATGTGTCCTTAATGACCTTGCAGACCGTAATCTTGACCGCCACATATCGAGGACACGCGACAGGCCGATTACTTCAGGAAAAGTAAAACCTCTTGAGGCAATAGCTGTCACTGCAGTATTGCTGCTCTGTGCGTTAATCCTGGTATTAAACCTGAATGACCTTACCTTCAAGCTGTCCTTTGTTGCCGTGTTTCTCGCCATAATTTACCCGTTCATGAAACGGATAACCTATTTACCCCAGGTATTCCTGGGGTTGGCATTTGCCTGGTCGATCCCCATGGCCTTTGCGGCACAAACTAATTCTGTTCCTGATATAGCCTGGTTACTCTTTATCACGACAGTGCTTTGGGCAGTCGTCTACGACACCATGTACGCCATGGTCGATAAAGCAGATGATATACAAATAGGCGTGAAATCTACTGCAATATTATTCGATGATGCTGATCGAATCATTATTGGATCGATACAACTTATGATTTTATTTTCTCAGATACTGACTGGAACAAAACTGGAACTGGGAAAATATTACTTCGCCGGTATTGCCTGTGCCTCTATGCTCTCTATCTATCAACAATATCTGATCAAGGATAGAATACCTGAAAATTGTTTCCGAGCCTTTCTGAATAATCAATGGTACGGTATGATTATTTTTGCCGGCCTCTTTTTAAATTATACCTTTGGGTAAGCCATGCTTTTAAAATCTTTATCATTGTTTTTCGTAATGCTCCTGCCGTCCTATGTCAGCGCAGAGGCCATTGCGGATGTTCCAGAGGTACAGGATCAATGTAAAAGGATATCTGACAGACTTGCCAGTCTAAGTTACATGAGATGCCTTTCACATAAATATGAAATAGCTGGTGGTCAATCTGTCGAAGGCTCACCTATCCTGATCAAGAATTTTCAAAATGAGAAGGATGAAAGCAGACATCCACGAATCCTCCTCATCGGCGGGATTCATGGAAATGAATACGCATCTATAAGTACTATATTTAAATGGATTACGCTACTCAATCGGTCTCATACAGATTCATATGATTGGCGTATTATTCCGTTATTAAACCCGGACGGCCTGATGCAAAGGCCAGCCAGCCGAACCAATGCAGACGGAGTAGACCTTGATAGAAATTTTCCAACAAACGGCGGTGATTACAATGCTATTCAATACTGGGAAGAAAATACCAATCGGAATCCTGAATATTTTCCTGGTGAACACGCGCTAAGTGAACCTGAGTCACAATGGTTAGTCGATGAAATAGAGCAATATCGACCCGATGCAATTATTACAATACACGCGCCACTCAGCAGTCTTGCTTACAAATCTTCAAATATTAAACAGTTAAAAAAGGGTGCTCAATATCAACAATCTATTACCACTTTCCCAGGCTCATTTAACCAATATGTAGGCACCGAGATAAATATACCGATATTGACAGTGGAACTTCCCTACTCTGATATCAGGTCAACTAAAACAGAAATTAATGAAATCTGGGAAAGTCTACTTGAGTGGCTGGATACACATTTTAAATCATCCTGATTTCTACGCTTTACAGATCAAGACAAAATCCAGAACTATCGCAATGACACTTATGACGTCTCCGGTGCGTCAAATATTTCTTCACATCTTGTGGGGATTGAGTTAAATCTCGAAGGGTAACCATTAATAAATTCCGAGAGGATACTTTCCTGGTCAGTGCCTTTTGTATTAACCCCGGCATCAACCTTGGCATCAACCCATATGATGGCTTGATTCTTGTGATATGGGACTATGATTGGCTGATAACCGACACTTTTTAATTCATTTAACCTGTTGTTTACTGCTGATTGGGTCGAGAACAAGCCAAGCGAGATTGCATTCTGTAAATTCCCTTTATTAATAAGCTTGTAATCTTTAACCCCTTTGCCTTTTAGATCTTCAATAGCCGCCATCGCCTCATCTTCAGACTCGCCAGCAGAGAGATAAATCCAGAAATATTGATCTTGTTTCCCACCTTCTCCTCTTTGTTTTGTCTGGATCTCTTTTTCCTGCAACCACTTGCTTAACTCATCGGCCTGTCCCTTCTCAGTAAAAGGACCGAAAGAAACGCACAACATTTTTTCGTCATCAATATTCTGATTATTAATTGTAGAAAAATCAGGAAGACCAGGTGCCAATTCATCAAGCACTTTTTTTTCGATCATGACATTACCCTGATCCATAATTGAACTAATGTTCTGAAGTGGTGAATCCTCAACATTAGAAAAATCGTGTTCCCCTTCCTTGCCAATTTCATCCACATCTTCATCTGCTTTTAATGTTGATGCAGATGTGTCTGAATCAGAACTCTCTACAACTTCCCCCAGTAGTTCCAGTTTCTGTACGTGGTCAGGGACATTAAAAGGTCTGACCGAGTTGCTCACTTGAATACGTGTCTGCCTGTCGAGCTCCCATCCAAAATAGCAGACATTAACCAATAGGAAGACTATAAACAGCCACTTCATTGTGCCTTCCCCGAAACCATAGCCAGGCCATGCAACACCAGCCCGGGTTCATATTCAAATTTTCCTGCAAGTTGTCCGACAACAAGTTCTGCATTCCCTCCAGTAATAATGCAATTTATCTGTTTTCCATAATCTTCCTGCATTGAAGTAACAACCCTGTCTATTATGGAGATCATGGCCAGGTAACAACCACTGTTAACACCTTCTTCCGTGGAGCTGGAAAATTTAATTGATGGTAATGTTTTCCCAGGTAATATTTTCCTGGCTAATTCGATATCAGAGGTACTGTTTAAAAGCATTTCTTGCATGGTTGTGTAGCCGGGGATAATAAATCCCCCAAGGTGTTGTCCAGCAGCTGATATACCATCGATGGTTATGGCGGTACCACAATCTACAACACAGACAGCCTTTTCCTGTTCCCGGAATCTTTGCCATGCAGCAATAATTACCATCCAGCGATCGACACCCAGGCCTGGATAATCTGAATATGCGTTACTCACACCAAAACTAAATGCTTCCGTTTTTACATATTCTGTTTCTATTTGCCACGCCTGCTCAACCCATGCATCCAGAATCTCTGCCAGTTGCTGCCCTGAGACATTAGAAACCACAACCCTGTCCGGACTATCAAG